>NZ_JAWVAV010000005.1:0-160487 GCF_033599315.1 Acinetobacter sp. OYA S30 | reverse complement strand
TCCAAACACTGACTTCTTAAAAGACAGTGAGGTTGAGTTAACCAACCGTGGCGAGATCATTGTTAATGACCGCAACGAAACCAATGTAAAAGGTGTATTTGCTGCAGGTGACTGTACCACTGTACCTTACAAGCAGATCATTATTGCTACAGGTGAAGGCGCTAAAGCATCACTCTCTGCGTTTGATTACATCATTCGTTCTGGGCAGTAAAATCTAACCTAAAACAAAAGAGCCAAAGGATATCCTTTGGCTCTTTTTATTTTTTATGGTTTATACAAACCATGTTCAACTAAATGCTCTCGTAAAATACGACGTAGTTCTAATACGGCTTGTGGTGTTAACTGAATGGAGTGTCCACCCGGTAGAACTTTCTCAGATTTAGCACCTTCTAAGTGAGCACTTTTATAGGGAACAATACCATCGGTAATTACATTTGGATCATCACTTTTGGTAATGTTGCCCATAATTGAGTGGAAGATTAACCCTTGATGGGGATTAATATTCTCAGTGAGTTCCATAAATTTAGATTGATGGCTTAAGTCGCTTGGTCCATTTTGAATCAGGCCATTATCAATATTATTCAAGAAATCTTTAATATCTAAATTTTCTGTGGTGAGCGAAGTTGCAACAGCTGATAAAAAAGCACCCGGTAAGCGGATAATTTTACGTGCTGCCAAGGTAAACCAACGATCTGCATAATCAGTACCTCGGTGTGGCGATGCCAAGAAAATTGCACGATCAAAGTTACTAATTGAATGCATTTGCAGCCGTTCAGTCACCATAGGATGTTTCTTAAAACGGTTTTGCTGACGGATCGTCATCATCTCCAAGGCAGGTTTAGTAATATCAGCATCACTTACAAGTAAACGGCTAATAATTCCTCCCATACTATGACCAACAAGCACCGCATCATGCGCGGCAGGATCACTTGGGTTTAACGAACCGAATGCTTGTTTCAAAAGGGCATAAATCTGGAACCGGCTTTCCAAAATTGGCATATTGGTCGAGTAGAAAACTTGCCAAACTTGATAGTTATCTCTTAAAACAGTATCGCCCATGACATCGTTAGTGAGTGCAATCCATGCCTCAGGACTACTTGCCAAACCATGGACCAACACAATAATTTTTTTGTTTGGATTATAAGGTTCAAGCATATATAAATGCGGCATGGTTAAGTGCTGATCACGATCAATCAAGCTTAAATAAGCCGCTACACCTAGGTTGTTTTCAGCTAACCATAGACCATAAGGAGCTGAGAAGTTTGCAGCTAAAGGATATTGCTTACCAGCGACATTAATATTATCGGTTCGATAAGGATCATAAACCCGAATTACAAATTCTGGATCATTAATAATTTCTTGAACGGTTTTAGCATGTTTAGGCTCTGCAACAATAGTTGCTGCTAAATAACGTGCATGGTGAATATTAGGATTTACACCATTTTTATAGCTGTAATTGAGGGGATCTAAAATGTATTCATTAATATCTTCTTTGCCTGAACTCGGGAAGACAGCCACAAATTCGGAACCGAAACCATCACGACGGTTGATTGTTCTTAAACCTGAGAAATTTAAGTTATAACTTGAAATTAATTTTTCTAATTTTTGGCCAGATAATTGTCTATGAAACTCAAAATCAATTGAATATACACTCTTACCAATATGGATTTGTGGCTCTACCACATTTTTTTGTGGATACCTTAAATCATACACACTGACCATTTTGGCAATCGCTTGATTATAGAAGTCGCGTATCTGAACTTGTCTATTATCAAAAATACGATCAGTTGGCTGACGTTTTGTAAAAAACAGATAAGCATAGCTATAACGGATACTCTTATCGAGTAGACTTAACTGTTGATCTAAGCATTCATCATATTTATTTTGAATAACTTTTTGTTCTTCAGTTGGCTTATGTTTAGTGAAACGACTAATTTTACATTCAGAAGAATCTGACAAAGCCATTGCTTTCGCCAGATACATTTCACTTGCAGCCGATAACAGCTGTTCATCTAAAATTTGGGGCAGATTTTTAAGTTGATTAACACAAGTATCAGGAGAGTCTGTACAGGCCTTAGCTTCTTGCCCTGACATAGACAAAACGTTAAGACTTGCTTCACTTAGTTTATCTTGGGTAAGAATACTATTACGCTCATTTGCAATAGTAACGTTGAGAGCTTGTTGCTTAACATTGACGACCTGACATCCACTCAGGATTGAACCGAGGAGTATGACCGTGAAGAGCGCTGAGTTTCTTTTTCTAACAAACATTATGGTCAAATATGTGGATCAGTAATATGCTGATCATACAAATTTTAAAGTATTTTTCAATTGATCAAACATAAAAAAAGGGCTATCAAATCAGCCCTTTTTTAAAGTTTAAGTGCTTACTTTTTTGTAGCTGCGCTTGGGGTAGCAGAAGACATAGCAGGGTTTGTTAAAACTTGCCATACATTCCAGCGACCTTGTTTTTCAATTTCTTGAATTAAACGGTCTGCTACTTCAGCTTCATCAGGGTATTTAACCTTGTAATTTTTTAGAGTTTGAATCGCATTCTTCTTTTGTTCCATTGCAATATAGTTATTTGCAGCGGCTAAATATGCTTCCTGAACATTACCTTTAATAGCTTTATCTAAATACGGAATAGCCTCACGTTGACCACCACCTTCAGACAAACCAAAACCAAACCAGAAATTCGCTTCAGCATCATCTGGATTAATTTTTAAAAGTCTTTGTGCATATTCTAAAGACTTAGTGGTATGAGCAGTACCTAAATCAAGGTTACGGGCAAGTACACTTGCTTTAAAAGCACGAATAAGAATATCAAATGAAGCATCTGGATTAGCAGCTAAAGTATCTAAGCGCTGAGTAACTTCCTTAAGTTTGCTTTCAAAGCCTTTACGTTCTTGACGGTCAGTAAAACGAGGCGGATAGTGACGCGCTTTACCTTCAACAAGTTGTAAGAAGTCATCAATTTCAGTTACATCAATTTCATTATCGCCCGCTAAAACTGCGTATTTCATTGAACGTTGTGAGTTGTTGACTGTAGGTACGATCAATTTATTCGTATCTAATGTAAGTGTTTTGGTTGGATCGTCCTGACGAGTTACAACCATTTTGGTTACAGGCTGTGCAGCAGCTTCTTTTAAAGCAACTTCAAATGCAGGCGGAGCATCATAATTAAATGGGTTTAATGCATAAAATGGAGGTGTAAGCTCTGGTTCCTTAAAAACAAACGGCTCAATTTTTTGTTCTTTTACAGGTGCCATGGTACACGCTGTTAAACTTGAGGTCGCAAGAAGGATATATGCCAAAGGCTTAAAATTCATAGGATCTTCCGTTCATTTTATAAAGTTAAATAAGGTACAACAAGTCTAGGAAAACCTAAACCGACATGCAAGGGTAAGCGTGTTACATTATGAATCAAGAATATTACGTTTTTGATGTCTTGTTTTGCGCACCGCATTCACGACGAACTTCTTCAAGAATTTTTAGCTCTTCATCACTAAAAGGCTGTTCATCTTGACTTTCTTTTTTGAAAGTTGGGTCAAGTTCGGACAAACGCTGGCACAAATTATTCATACGCGTTTCATTGTGCTGAATACGGTCAAGTAAAACTCGCATTCCTTCTAAAATTGGGTCAGATTGATCAGCAGTAGTCGCATACGGAGCAAAACCAATACTTTGTGCATAATCACGGCGACGTTCTTCATCTTTATCTTTAGTTTTGTCGGCATCTTTATAGATATAACGTGCAGGGTTACCAACAGCTGTTACACCAGCAGGAACTGCTTTTGTGACTACAGCATTTGAACCAACTTTGGCGCCTTTACCTACCGTAAATGGACCTAAGATTTTCGCACCAGCACCAACAACCACGCCATCTTCTAAAGTTGGGTGACGCTTACCTTTATTCCAAGTCGTACCACCTAAGGTAACACCGTGGTATAGCGTTACATCATCACCAATTTCAGCAGTTTCACCAATTACAACGCCCATGCCATGATCGATAAAGAAGCGTTTGCCGATTTTAGCTCCAGGGTGAATTTCAATACCCGTTGCAAAACGACTAAATGACGAAACAAAACGGGCGGTACCTTTGCAATCTTTTTTCCACAATTCATGTGCAAGCCTATGCAAAAGTAAAGCGTGTATACCCGGGTAAGTGGTAAGTACTTCGAGTGTATTTCGTGCAGCAGGATCTCGCGCGAATACAGCCTGTATATCTTCTTTAAGCTGTTTAAGCATTGGATTGATCCTCCTTGTCCGATGATGCTTTTTTCCATTTGCCGCTTGTGAGGGCTTGGACTCGACTAAAAATACCGCGAAGTAAATGATATTCCATACGATCTAATTGTATACGACCAAATAAACGACGCAAGCGTAAAGGTAGTAAACGTGGATTTTCTGGATCTAAAAATTCAATTTCGGTGAGCATTTTTTCCAAATGAGGGTAGAACTCTTCCATTTGCTGCTGAGTCACTAACGGCTCATCCCATTGCATGCTTTGACCTTGAGCAAGCGGCATTTGCCCAGCATCAGAAGCAACTTCTTTTTGCTCTAATACCGACATACGAAGTTCATAACAAACCACTTGAATCGCTTGAGCAACGTTAAGTACACCATAGTCCGAGTTTACAGGAATAGTAAGGTGATAGTTTGCCAAAGCCAATTCTTCATTGGTTAAACCGCGGTCTTCACGTCCAAAAACGATCGCAATTTGTTGTCCTTGAGCAGTCGCCTTGATTGCTTCTTTTGAAGCAGGGCGAACATCTAACAAAGGCCATGGAATAGTACGGCTTCTTGCACTTGTCCCGAAAACTAAATGGCAATCTTTAATTGCTTCTTCGAGTGTTTCAACAATTTCAACCTGTTCTAATAAATCTTGTGCACCAGCAGCAAGCGCCTGAATATCTGGATGTGGATACGTTTTTGGTGAAACCAGAACCAACTTACTCAAGCCCATCGTTTTCATTGCGCGTAAAGCACTGCCAATATTAGCCGGTAAAGTGGTATTGACCATGACAATACGCACTTGTGCTAATTGTTTTGACACGGCGGTGTCGTCAAACAAACTCATAAGATTTCCAGAAATTACGAATATTGAGAAACTTCGCTTTGGTATGAATCCAATGCATCATCAATAGTCATGTCCACAGGAGGTGAGGCAACAGGTTGTGGACGAACAGGTTCTGCTGCTTTAGCTGCCTTAGATTTTACCTGATATTCAATATGAATATTATCCTTACCGAAGTAATCTCTTAGTTTGGCAAGAAGTTCATCTAAAGGAGCGACTTTCCATTGTGGGCCAAGCTGAAGCTCAGCCTGAGCATATGGTTGGTCAATCTGTAACTGTATTGCAATATGCTGATGCATATCGACATTACAATAAGGTAATAATATATTTTGTAGATCTTTTGCCAAACTTGGTTGCAATAGATCATGGGTTAATTTGATTTGAATACTATTGGCGCGTTTTTGTCTGATTTCATTTAAGCTAAACGCTTTGTTCAAGCGTCCCATTGGACGATCAAAACCTTCACGCTCATAGATCTCGCCTTCAAAGACGACTACGCGCTCAACTTGAATAATATCTTTAAAGCGTTGGAAACGTTCGTGGTTACAGCTGACTTCAATACGTGCTGTTCCGTCGTCAAGTACAATAACAACACGGTTTGGGAAATTCGCTACATCAAGGACGAGTCCTGCATAAACAGTCGTTACACCGCGACGAGTTGCGGTAATTTCATTAAGTTTTGCAGGAATAAACGCTTTGAGTTCTTGACGATAAACATCAATTGGGTGACCTGTTAAATATAGTCCAAGCGTATCTTTTTCGCCTTTGAGACGAACTTCATCACTCCATGGCTTAACAGGTTTAGCTGGTTTACGTTGAACTTCTTCAACTTCACCAAATAAGTCCATAATACCGCTTTCACGGTTACTACGTGCCTGTTCGGCAGCTTGTACAGCTTCTGGCAATTGAGCCATTAAACTTGAACGTTCAATACCTAAACAATCAAGCGCACCAGCACGGATAAGTGCTTCTAAGGTTCGTTTATTGATTTTTTTCAAATCAATACGATGGCAGAAATCAAATAGGTCAGTATAAGGCCCTTGTTGGCGACGTGAGTCAATAACAGACTGCATTGCCTGTTCACCAACACCTTTAATTGCCCCTAAACCATAAACAATGGTTTTATCATCGCTCGCATGGAAATGATAAGTCGACATATTGACTGATGGCGGTAAGACCTCGAGTCCGTTATTTCGGCAGTCATCAATCAAAAATACGACACTGTCAGTGTTCTGCATTTCCGATGACATTACTGCTGCCATAAATTCGGCAGGATAGTGGGCTTTTAACCATGCTGTATGGTATGCAACAAGCGCATAGGCTGCGGCATGTGATTTGTTAAAACCATAGCCTGCGAACTTTTCCATATAGTCGAAGATATGGTTAGCTGTGCTTTCATCAATACCTTTTTGTCCAGCACCCTCAAGGAAGATTTGGCGCTGTTTCACCATTTCTTCAGGTTTCTTTTTACCCATTGCACGACGGAGCAAGTCGGCGCCACCGAGTGTGTAACCTGCACAAATCTGTGCAGTTTGCATTACCTGTTCTTGGTAAACCATAATCCCGTAGGTTGGCTCTAATACACCTTCAAGCAATGGATGAAGATACTCAAATTCTCCACCATGCATACGGTGAATAAAGTCTGGGATCAGATCCATCGGACCCGGACGATATAAAGATACGAACGCAATAATTTCTTCGAATTTACTTGGACGCGCTTCTTTAAGCATTCGTTTCATACCGACGGATTCAAACTGGAATACCGCGGTTGTATTTGCATCAGCAAAGACAGAATAAGCTTTAGGGTCGTCAAGAGGGACGTGTGAAATGTTTAAAGGATCATTGCTATCGCGGTTTTTATTAATATTTTGAATAGCATCTTCAATAACGGTTAAGTTACGTAGACCCAAGAAGTCGAACTTTACGAGACCTGCAGCTTCTACATCATCTTTATCATACTGTGCTACGCGGTTAGTACCGTCTGCGTCACAAAGCACAGCAGAGAAGTCGGTAATTTTACCGGGTGCAATAACAACACCACCGGCATGTTTACCTGTATTTCTGGTAATACCTTCTAACTTTAATGCCATTTCCCAAATTTCGCTGGCATCATCATTATCTGGGTTGGAAGGGTTGGTAACAATATCTTTAAGCTGAGGTTCCATTTCAATCGCAGTTGCCAAATCCACACCAAGTGGCTTAGTTGGAACCATTTTTGAAATACGGTCAGCTAGACCATAAGACTTCCCTAAAACGCGGGCAACGTCACGAATCGCACCTTTCGCAGCCATCGTACCGAACGTTGCAATCTGAGACACCGCTTCACGGCCATAAGTACGTGATACATAATCGATCACACGGTCACGACCTGCGATACAGAAATCGACGTCAAAGTCGGGCATTGATACACGTTCCGGGTTTAAGAAACGTTCGAAGAGTAGGTCATAACGAAGTGGATCAAGATCTGTAATTTTTAAGCTATAAGCTACTAATGAACCTGCACCTGAACCACGACCCGGTCCAACAGGGACACCATTGTTTTTCGCCCATTGAATGAAGTCCATGACAATCAGGAAGTAACCAGGGAATCCCATTTTCAGGATGATTCCGACTTCATAATCTATTCGTTCATCATATGGTTTACGAATTTCAGGCCAGTCTTCACCACGCTTTTCGACAGGGTAAAGGTAATTTAAGCGCTCTTCCAAACCTTCTTTTGATAAGTGCTCAAAATAGGTATCGATGGTAAAACCATCAGGAATTGGATACTCAGGTAAAAAGTAAGTGCCGAGCTTTAAAGTGACATTACAGCGTTTAGCGATTTGATAGGTGTTTTCAATAGCACTAGGAATATCTGAGAACAGCTCAATCATTTCATCAGAAGTTTTGAAATACTGCTCTGGACTATATAAGCGCGGACGTCGATCATCTGCTAAAACATAACCATCTGCAATACATACACGAGCTTCGTGCGCTTCGAAATCTTCTTTTTCAATAAAGTGCACATCGTTGTGTGCAACAACACCAACATTATATTTAGCTGCAAGTTTGGCAGCTTCTTGAATAAAGTCTTCTTCGCCAGGACGATCAGTACGTGTTAAGGCTAGATAAACACGATTACCAAACTTTTCAATCCACTCTTCAAGTAAAGGTTCTGCTTTTTGCGGGTTAGATGAGCAAAGCATTTGCCCAACATCACTATGTTGGCCAAGTAAAACAATAATATCTTGATGCTGCTCTAGGACCCATTCTTTTTGTACACAAGGGATACTGAGTTGTTGACCTTCAATAAAGCCACGCGAAACAATTTCGGTCAGTCCTTTCCATCCAATATCACTCATTGCAAGCAAAGTTGCACGATGTTGGGCATCATTAAGACGAATTGTACTACCCAAAATAGGCTTAATGCCTTTCTTAAGGCAAGAGTTATAAAACTTTACAGCAGCATGAAGGTTAGATAAGTCGGTAAGTGCCAGCGCAGGCATTTCATCCTTTACCGCAGTCTTGACCAAGTCGGGTATGCGAACAATCGACTCTGTAATCGAAAATTCTGTGTAAATACCGAGATGAACAAACTGCATAAACCAATCCTTAATGCGACCGCAGCATAGTTTAACACGCAAAGTTCAAACGAAATGCTTAATATTTTGGCAACTGTTATGGATTTTAGTATTTAAACAGAAGGTTGAGAACACGAAAGTGAAGGATTGATCAAAGTTGTTCTTTTATTTTTAAATAGAAAATTAAAGCGAATAAAAAGAACCAGCCCAAATTGATTTGGGCTGGTTAGAAATTTTAGTACTGCCAGAACATGCGTTGAATTTCTTTCGCATCGTTGGTTTTTGTAAGTGCCAACGCTGCAAGAAGACGTGCTTTTTGAGGATTCAAATCATGAGCTGCTACCCAACCATATTTAGAGTCAGGTTGTTCTGCATCACGTAATACAAAACCTTGTGGAACGCGTGATGAGCGGATAATTTGAATACCGTTTTTGTCATGAAGGTTTTGTAATGTTGGAACGATATATTTCGCTACAGAACCATTACCTGTACCTGCATGAATAATCGCTTTAGCGCCAGCTTTTGCATATGCTTCATAAGCATCAGGAAGCATAGAGTCAGAACCATAAACGATTTGTACTGTTGGAAGAGCATCACCTTTAATATTTTCAATATTAAATTCTGAAGCATTGGTATGACGTTTAACAGATTGTCTAAACCAATATGGTTTGCCTTCAACAAGTGTACCCAAAGCACCCCATTGGCTTACAAAAGCATTTGTATGAATGTTGATGCCTTTAGTTACATCACGAGCAGCAAAAATAGAGTCGTTCATGAGAACCATAACGCCTTTATTTTTTGCATCATCAGATGCGGCCAATGCAACAGCACTATAAAGGTTAAGTGGACCATCTGCTGAAAGAGCAGTTGATGGGCGCATTGAGCCAACAAGTACGATTGGTTTATCAGTATGAACAACAAGATTTAAGAAAAATGCTGTTTCTTCTAAAGTATCTGTACCGTGTGTAATCACAACGCCATTTACAGTTGGCTTTTTAACAAGTTCATTTACTTGACGAGCAATTTGTAATAATTCCTTGTCAGTAATACTTTCAGAAGCTACTTGTAATGCTTGGATACCAGATACATTCGCCAAATCTTGAATTTGAGGAACTGCATTGATTAAAGCATCAACTGGAACTTTTGCCGCCGTATAAGTTGCACTATTTGCTGAGCTTGCGCCAGCACCAGCAATGGTACCGCCAGTAGCGACAACAACAACATTGTTTTTTGCGTAAAGTGGGAGAGAGCAGGCTAATAAGCCCATCGCTAAACCGAAAGATTTAACAGTTTTAGTCAACATCGAAAATATCCTTATGAAGTGACGAAGTATAAAGTTTGCCGAATACGCCTGCTTTTCCTAAGCAAAATACATACCATGTAAAACATATCCGTAACTTGTTTGAATAAAAGCATCCTTGAATATCATTTTGTTTCGACAACAATCATTTAAACATTGCTTTTATTCAGCGCTAATAAATATCATGAAAAAAATAAAAAATCTATTAAGTTTTTCTAATTTATCTGAATTTATTTACTTTTTAATATAATTCACGCAAATGATTTTTTAGTCTTTATAAAATTAAAAAATAATAGGTTGGGTTGGGTCTTTATTTAACATTTGGTGGATTTATTGAATTGATTTTTAAAACTATATTTATTAAGAATATAAAATAAAATTTTTCATGTTCGAATTAAATAATAATCTTAGTTGTTTAATATAATGAATCGATCATAAATTGAATTAAAAAATAATCAGTTAGTGTATGTTTCTAAGTATATAAATTTTTGAATGATTGTTTTTTATTCTGTTTTTAAGGTTTAATTTTAAGAAATTTAATAGGAATTAAAATCCATAATTTGGCCTATTATTTAATATAGAAATACTGATAACTTTTTATTGTTTAGTTCGAAAGAAAAAAAGAGCAATTTTATAAGGTCGTATAAAATTGCTCTTAAGTTGGGAGAGTGGGAGAAAAAGGAAACTTAAGCGATTGTTTGTTCTTGAGTTGATTTAATTAATACAGGCTCTGGTAATTCTTCAGTATCAGCTAATTTATCGCCTTCAAGTTTGGCAACAACTGCAGTCGCAATACTATTACCTACTACGTTTGTTGCAGTACGGCCCATATCAAGGAACTGATCAATACCAAGCAATAATAGAATGCCGGCTTCAGGCAAATGGAACATTGTGAGTGTTGCCGAGATAACCACAATAGAAGCTCTTGAAACACCCGCAATACCTTTACTTGTCACCATAAGCGTTAACAAAATCAAGATTTGTTGAGTGAAGCTCAGATCAATATTGTAAGCTTGGGCGATAAAGAGTACCGCAAAGGTGGTGTACATCATCGAACCATCAAGGTTAAATGAATAACCCAAAGGTAAAACGAAGCTAGTTACTTTTTTAGGCACGCCGAACTTATTTAAAGCATCCATAACTTTAGGATAGGCTGACTCACTTGAAGCTGTAGCAAAGGCAAGTGTTACAGGTTCACGAATCAATTTACCTAAACGGAAGATATCTTTTTTAAGTACGATTGCGCCAACAGAGAACAAAATGATCCAAAGTAATAGCAGACCGAAGTAGAATTCTGCGATTAAAATGCCATAATCAACAATTAAGCCTAAGCCTTGTACTGTAATTGCTGAAGCGATTGCAGCAAATACTGCAAAAGGTGCGAACATCATTACGTAGTCAGTAATGCGGAACATGATTTTACTGAGTTCATCAGTTAAGCGAATGATAACTGAGTCTTTTTCTTTGCCCTGATTTACAAAAGCAAGAGCTGAACCAAAGAAAATAGAGAAAACAAGGACTTGTAAAATATCATTGTTCGCCATTGCTTCTGCAATGCTGCGTGGGAACACGTGACTCAAGAATGATTGCAAGGTAAAACCAGTAGTTGTTGGGAGAGAAGAACTACTAAGTTGTTGAGCTGTTGGTAATGCTAGGTCTAGCGCCGCGCCAGGTTGGAAAAAGTTTGCTAAACCCATACCGATGGCAAGTGAGACAAACGAAGCGGTAATAAACCAAGTCATTGACTTAAGTGTAATGCTACCAATTGAAGTTGATTTGCCCATTGATACAATGCCACACACAATTGTAGCAAATACCAATGGGGCAATAATCATTTTGATGAGACGTAAAAAGATATCTGTGACGATGTTGAAATAAGAAGCGATTTGCTTCAGTTGCTCGCCTTCATTAAAGAAGTGATGACAGATCCAACCCGTCAATACTCCTAGTAAAATAGCAACTACAATATACTTGAGCAATTTCTTTTGCTTCATAGGAACCTCTATCCTTTGGGTTCAATCATCTTTTTGATGGGATAACGATGATTGAAAGCTTTCCTTGTAGTTCAGTTCGGTCCTGTAACTGATTTCATCTTCCTAAATTTGCATCAGTATTAACCGAATCGAATATGGTGATGTTGTTATGGGAAGGGATTGTTGCTCGATTTTGAAGCAGTGTGAAATGCAAAAAAATATCAACTTATGCATTTTTTGCATAATAACGAAAGGAGGAATAGGGGATAAATATAGTAATTTAAACGTTTGGTAAAAAATATGGATGAGATTTTTTGAGAAAATAAGTCTTATATATTATTTTTAAAAGTTTATATTATTCAGTATATTAATTTGGTTTATTGATCTGATTAAAATAGGTGATATTAGTTATTAAATAATTATTTAAATGATATAAAAATAAAAAAAGGCACCTAATTTAAGATACCTTTTTTATTATGCATTTTTTTAACGGCGATTGGCTAAGAAACGGCCTAAACGACCAATTGCTTCACGTAATTCGTTTTCTGCTGGTAAGAAAACAACACGGAAATGGTCTGGTGTTGGCCAGTTAAAACCTGTTCCTTGAACTAATAGTACTTTTTCAGCACGAAGTAAATCTAACATTAACTTTTCATCATCTTCGATTGGGTAAATGTTAGGGTCAAGACGCGGGAAACAATACATTGCGCCTTCTGGTTTAACACAGCTTACCCCAGGAATTTCATTTAACATTTCCCATGCGATATTACGCTGTTCATATAAACGTCCACCTGGTCGGATCAAGTCATTAATAGACTGATAGCCACCAAGCGCTGTTTGAATTGCATACTGAGCTTGTACGTTTGCACATAAACGCATTGAAGCTAACATATCCAGACCTTCGATATAGTCTGCTGCACGGCTCTTATCGCCTGTGATTGCCATCCAGCCTGAACGGAAACCAGCAATACGATATGCTTTTGATAGCCCATTGAAAGAAATACATAATTGGTCGCCTGCTAAAGAAGCAACAGCAACATGTTCAATGCCATCGTAAACGATTTTGTCGTAAATTTCGTCAGCAAATAAAATCAGGTCATGTTTCTTTGCAAGTGCCACAATTTGCTCAAGCACATGACGTGGATATACCGAACCAGTTGGGTTGTTCGGATTGATAATGACAATACCACGTGTGTTTGAAGTAATTTTACTTTCAATATCGGCAATATCAGGATACCAACTGTTTTCTTCATCACACTTATAGTGAATCGCTGTACCGCCCGACAGGTTAACGGCAGCTGTCCATAGCGGATAGTCCGGCATCGGAATGAGCATTTCATCACCATCATCGAGTAGGCCTTGCATAGCCATAACAATGAGTTCAGATACACCATTACCGATATACACGTCATTAACGTGCATATTTAAGATGCCTTTTTGCTGGTAGTACTGGCAGATTGCTTTACGTGCCGGAAAGATACCTTTTGAATCTACATAACCAATTGCATTTGGTAGGTTTAAAGCAACGTCATTAATAATTTCTTGTGGTGCTTCAAAACCAAATGGAGCAGGGTTGCCGATATTCAGCTTAATGATTTTATGTCCTTGCTCTTCCATTTCATTGGCGGCTCGTAATACTGGTCCGCGAATGTCATAACAAACATGCTCAAGCTTCGATGATTTTTTAATTTCTCGTGAAGTTGGCATGGATTGGAGAGTAGCAGTATTTTTAGACATAGCTGGATTCACTTTTGCATATCGGTATAAATAACTTTTAAATGTTTTGACTGTTACCAAATTCAGATCATGTTGATCTTTAAGTAATTCAACAATTTTTTCATGGGTAAAGCCCAATTGCTGATACTGTTTGATAACTGGTAATAGTTGCTGGAAAAGCACACTTTTTTTCTGAGACATGTTTTGTCCTATACAACCGTGCCACACAAGAATAGCACCATCTTTGCTTCCTTAAAAGGAAATAAAATAAAAAATTGCTTTCTTTTGTTTTTGTATTTTGCTTACTTTTTGCTTTCTATTACTTAGATGTTTAAAATCCAACAAATTTTACGTTCAGAGACTAGTGTTTTTTTGATGAATGGCGTAAATATAAAATACGATTATCAATTTATGTTTACATCAGAATAAAAGGTGCAGGTCATGGGAAAAGTTAATAAAACAGACCGAGAATGGCAAAGAGAGTTATCACCTGAAGAATATCGGATAACGCGACAAAAGGGCACTGAACCAGCATTTACGGGGCAATACTGGAATACTAAGCAACATGGCACATATGTTTGTCGTTGTTGTGGCGCGGAATTGTTTTCGTCAGATGCAAAATACGATAGCGGTTGTGGTTGGCCAAGTTTCTTTCGCCCTCTGAATGGAAGCGTTATTGATGAACATGAAGATTTAACGCATGGTATGGTCAGAACGGAAATTGTTTGTCATGATTGCGAAGCTCATCTTGGGCATGTTTTTGAAGATGGACCACAGCCGACAGGTTTGCGCTACTGTGTGAACTCGGCATCATTACAACTGAAAACACAAGAAAAAAATGATGAGGAAACCTATCCATGAGTAACATTTATCAGTTTGAAGCTGAATTGTTAGAGGGAGATATTAAACAATTCGCTGATTACAAAGGTAAAGTTTTATTAATTGTAAATACTGCAAGTAAATGTGGTTTTACTCCACAGTTTGCGGGCCTCGAAAAACTTTATGAAAAATATAAAGACCAAGGTTTAGAAGTTTTAGGTTTTCCCTGCAATCAGTTTGGTGGGCAAGATCCCGGAAGCAATAAAGAGATAGGTACATTCTGCCAGCGTAACTATGGAGTGAAATTCCCTATGTTTGCCAAAGTAGATGTAAAAGGTCCTGAAGCTCATGTGATCTTTAGATATTTAACCCGTGAAGCAAAAGGAATTTTAGGAAGCAGTACTATTAAATGGAACTTTACCAAGTTTTTAGTGGGTAAAGATGGTTCGGTTTTAAATCGTTATGCACCAACAACCAAGCCTGAAGCATTGGAAGCTGATATTGAAAAAGCATTAGCGAGTTAATGGGTTCAATGAACGCTATTCCTCAAACTTTCGAGTTTTGGCAAGATCGGCGAATGCCTTATGTGGAAACCCGAAGGTCATGTTTTGGCAGAACATGTTATAAGTCTCATAGCCACCCAACATTTTCAATTGGTGCTATAGATGAGGGGAATAGTGTTTTTCAAAGTTCTTTTGGCACTGCACAAAAGATCTCGGCGGGTACATTGGTCATTGTGCCCGCACATGTTGAGCATTCATGTAATCCTATGCCAAATCAGGCATGGAGTTACCAGATGCTTCATTTAGATCTAGCATGGTTAAATCAACTGTATTCAGAATTTCAAGAGCAAGGTCTTGATTTACATATACCTCAGCATAAGCCGCTCATTATAAAAGACGAATTTTTATATGAAGCTTTTACTGAAATGAATGAGACATTATTTGATGCGCAAAAATTAATTTTTGAAAAAGAGCAGTCTCTTCTCCATTGCCTGATTCATTTGTTATTACCTCATTTTATTTTAGAAGAAATACAAAAGCCTCAATATTTATATAAAGACTTTTTAAACCTGATCGATGTGATTTCTTCCTCAGAGGGTTTTATTTCTTTAGAAGAACTTGCTCAACGAGTAGGTTTAAGCAGATATGCAATCATACGTCTATTCAAAGCAAATGTAGGTTTAACTCCACATGCATTTCAAATTAATTTAAAAATTAATCAGGCTCGAGAGCAGCTCAAACAAGGCGTGCCACTTGCCGAATTGGCTGTAAATTTAGGTTTTAGTGATCAAAGTCATTTCCATAAAGCTTTTAAAGCACATACAGGGGTAACTCCTCGGCAGTTCCAGCTCGCAGCCGCGCAATAATTTACAAGAAATTGTTTAGCTCTATTTTTAAGATTTTCCAGACTGTTTTACAGATGAAGCTGTTATGGAAGTT
Organism: Acinetobacter sp. OYA S30; assembly: GCF_033599315.1. Lineage (NCBI taxonomy): Bacteria > Pseudomonadati > Pseudomonadota > Gammaproteobacteria > Moraxellales > Moraxellaceae > Acinetobacter > Acinetobacter sp. OYA S30. The sequence goes on along the minus strand of NZ_JAWVAV010000005.1, from coordinate 144,600 downwards.
TTTTTAGTTATTGCATTTACTCATTTTTTAGCACTCTTATCACCGGGTCCAGATTTCTTTCTTATTCTCACTAGTCTTCTACAAAAAGGACGCCGTTATACATATGGTATTGTTCTAGGAATCACTTTGGGAAATGCTTTAATTCTGGCTGGATGCCTGTTTAGTTTTATGTTGCTTGGAAATCTAAGTAGTATCTTACTTTTAATATTTAAATGGCTTGGCGCTTTGTATTTGGCTTATTTGAGTTTTCTTTGTTTTAATGCAGCCCGATCTACAGTTCTAAATTTCTCAACCGATGTAAATAATTTAAGTGACCAAGCAGAAGATAAGCACAACAAAATTAAAAGCTTGGTATTAGGTTTGCAATCGAGTCTTCTAAATCCAAAAAATATTATGTTTTATAGTAGCTTAATGCTGCTTATACAACATAAATTTAGTTTATTTCAAAAACTGCTTATGAGTGTATGGATGGTCGGTGTAGTGTTAATCTGGAATATCTTATTGGTTAAACTGCTGGCCTATGAACGAATCTTAGTCAAAATTAAGCGCTCTGCAACAGGTTTATATTATTGTTCTGCGGTAGCTTTTATTCTTTTTGCTGTGCTTTTGATTACATATAAATAGTGTTATAGCCCAGTTGTACAACCTGAGTAAAAGGCTGTACAACTGCTAAGAAGAGGCTTACAGAATCGCTTTTAAACGCTTAACTACTTCTTCACATTGAGCTAAATCTGCCACTAACGCCATACGTACATGGTTAGCTCCAGGGTTACCTTGTTCGGTATCACGAGATAAATAACGGCCCGGTAAAACTTTAATGTGTGCTTTTTCCATCAGCATTTTGGCAAAAGTTTCATCATTATCCACTTTTAACCAATAGTAAAAACCAGCATCTGGTTTTTGTAATGGAAGTAAATGACCTAGCTCAGATTGAAATAAGTCAAATTTTGCACGATATTGCTTACGGTTTTCTTCAACATGGCTTTCATCATTCCATGCTGCAATTGAGGCAAGCTGATGTTGTACTGGCATTGCTGCGCCGTGATAGGTACGGTATTGCAAATATGGCTTTAATAAAGCAGCATCACCCGCTACAAAACCTGAACGCATACCCGGTAAGTTTGAGCGTTTTGAAAGTGAATGAAAAACGATACAGTTTTTGTAGTCATCACGGCCAAGCTCAGCACATACTTCTAATAAACCCGTAGGGGCTTGGTCAAACCAAAGTTCTGAATAGCATTCATCAGACGCAATAACGAAATTATATTGATCAGATAAGGCAATCAGCTTTTTAAATTGTTCTTTAGAAAGCACAGTACCTGTTGGATTACCCGGTGTACATACAAAAAGAAGGGCTGTCTTTTCCCAAACTTCTGCTGGCACAGCATCAAAGTCACCTAAATAGCCATTTTCTTCTGTGCAATTAATAAAGTATGGCTTTGCACCTGCAAGTAAAGCCGCACCTTCATAAATTTGATAAAACGGATTTGGCATCACCACATAAGGTGCATCTTCACGATTAATTAATGCCTGTACAAAAGAGAAAATGCCTTCACGTGTACCAGAGACAGGCAAGATGTGGTTTTCAGCACTAATACTGTTAAGTTTAAAGCGCTTAGTTAACCAATCTGCAATGCTTTGGCGAAGCTCTGGTAAGCCTTTGCTGTTTGGATAAGTTGATAAATGGTTAAAGTTATCAATAATAGCCTGTTTAACAAACTCTGGTGCTGGATGCTTAGGTTCGCCAATTGATAGAGGAATCAAGGGAAGGTTAGCAGGAGTAGTATCCTTAAAAAGTTGGTTTAACTTTTCAAATGGATACGGATGTAATAACGACAAGCTAGAGTTCATTAAACAGTTACCAAGTAGTTGAGTTTCAGTGCTGACAAATTTGATTAGATGCTTCATCTAATGCAGCTTTCAGTTTTTCCGAGAAGAGTTTGACCTCTTCGTTATTCAGCGGTTTACCATCTTTTTTGGTGACAAAGAAAATATCTTCGGCACGTTCACCTAAAGTTGCAATTCGGGCTGAATGGATGTCTAAACCTTGCATCATAAATAAACCACCCACGCGTGCAAGTAGGCCAGGGTGATCGAGTGTTGAAATTTCGACCATATTTTGCTGTAAGGCTTCATTTAATGTTACGTCGACTGTATTTTCAATATCGAAGTGACGTAATTGACGTGGAATACGACGTTGCATGAGTCCCGGGTATTGGTCTGGTTGGCTAAGCGCCTTCACTAATGCATTTTTAACGGTTTCTTCACGTTCTGGGTCGGTAAGCAATGTACCGAAACGATCGAGTACAACATAAGTGTCTAAGCTAAATGCTGTACTGGCCGTGATAATTTTTGCATCCTGAACGTCTAGGTTCATTCGGTCTAAAACAGCAACAGTAGTAGCAAACAGGTTAGGTTGGTCACGTGTATAAATAAAGATTTGCACCGCATCTTGAGCTGCTTTACGGTGAGCACGCAAGAGGACTAATGGCTCTGGATTATCACCATGTTTTAAAATTGCTTGTGTATGCCATGCAATTTCATCTGCCGACTCTTTAATGAAGTATTCATCACCAAGTTCTTGCCATACTTTTTCGACATCAGCCAATGCAAAGTTATTTACCAGTAATTCACTTGCTGCAAATTTGGTGTCTTCAATTAACATTTGGTAGTCAACAGGACGACCTAAACCTGTACGGATTACATCACGGGCATGCGTATAAAGTTGACGCATAAGCGATGCGCGCCATGTGTTCCAAAGTTTTGGATTTGTGGCGTTAATATCTGCAACTGTTAAAGTATAGAGATAATCAAGATGCTCCATGTCGCCAAGTTTTTCTGCAAAATCTTTCACGACGTCAGGATCAGAAATATCTTTTTTCTGAGCTGTAAGTGACATGAGCAAATGGTTTTGAATAAGCCATGCAATTAATTTGCATTCACGCTCAGTAAAGCCATGTGCACGTCCAAACTCAATCGCGTCTTCTGCGCCAAGTTCACTATGGTCACCACCACGGCCTTTTGCAATGTCGTGGAATAAAGCAGCAATAAAGACAATATCTTGACGAGCAAGACGTTGGAAAACCGAACTTACCACAGGGAATTCTTTGGCAAATTCAGGTTCTCTAAAACGATTTAAATTACGCAGCAATAATAAGGTGTGAGCATCAACCGTATAGATATGAAATAGGTCATATTGCATAAGGCCCATAATTTGGCCAAAAGCAGGAATATAGTTTCCTAAAACACCATAACGTTTCATCGCAACCAAGGTATCGTATAAACGATATGGTGAGCGAATAATCGACATAAACAGTGCTTGATGCTCTGGGTTATCGCGATAACTTTGGTTGATTCGTTTCGCAGCAAGAATAAGTAAGCGTAGAGTCCGAGCGCGAATACCTTCAATATCTGGTCGATTCGCTAAAATATAGAATAACTCTAAGATCGCGCTCGGATGCTCTGCAAAAATTTTATGATGTTGTACTGCAAGTTTATTGTCGACAATCTTAAAGTGATCGTTAACAACTTCAATTTTGCGTTCATAGTTGGGGAGTCGAGGAGTAATGACTGACTCACTAAAATACGCCAGTAACATTTCATTGAGTGTTGAAACCTGCTGCGCCGTACGGTAGTAGCGTTTCATGAATTGCTCAACGCCGTAATTTACAGGTTGGCCTTCTTGACGAACATAACCAAATTTAGCAGCAATTTCTCTTTGATGGTCAAAGAGTAAACGGTTTTCATCACGTTTGGCTAAACGGTGTAAATGATGTCGAATTTCCCAAAGAAAGCTTTCAGCTTCTTCTAAAACAGCCAATTCAAACTCTGAAATGAAACCTAAATGCACTAAGTCATAGATACGGTTCACTCGGAAGTGGCGTTTGGCAATCCAACCAATTTGATTAATGTCACGAATACCGCCCGGTGCATTTTTAATGTCAGGTTCTAAATTACTTTCAGTATTGTTGTGTTGGTGGTAACGCTTGGCTTGTTCGGCCATTTTTGCGTCATAAAATGTTTTGTCTGTCCATGTCTGTGAAACAATACGGCGAGGCCATTTCGCAAGTTGTGTATTGCCCGTGATTAAACGCGCTTCAATTAAGGTGGTGGCAACAGTTAAATCGGTAGCGGCTTGTTCAACACAGCTTTGAATGGTGCGAACACTAATACCTGGTTTGAAATTTCCTACATCCCATAAAGAGGAAATAAATGTGGAGATGCGCTTTTCATTTTCTTCACTGATTTCATCTTCAGACAAAATCATGATATCTACATCAGAATAGGGCAGCATTTCACGGCGCCCGTAACCACCTACTGCAAAAAGACCTAGTTTTGACTGGTCAAGTTCTGCATGTTTCCATAAAAAGAAGAGCGCTTCATCTACTAAGTCTGAACGGGCTTTAATGATTTCTCGAATAGATTGCCCATTTTCATATGAATCTTGCAATTGCTTTTCTACATCCGTTCGCCACTGATTAATGGCTTTAATATCATGATGACTTGAGACATAGTTCAGCAATGGCGATGTATTGATCATGAAAATGGGTCTACCAATAAGTAAAAATTAAGAGTTAGTTTGAACGCTTACTTGATCAGCGGTTTCTTTCGCTAAAGTACGGGCAAGATCAGTATTTTCAGCGCGAGCAGTTGCCACACCCATACGACGACGTTTGAAACCTTCCGGTTTACCAAACAAACGTAAGTCGGTATCTGGATGAGCTAAAGCCACATTCAGATTGCTATAACTTAAATTGTTAGCATCAACTCCAGCATAAATTACCGCACTTGCGGCAACACTGTGACGTGCTGTATTTACAGGTAAGCCTAAAATTGCACGTGCATGTAATTCAAATTCACTTTGAAATTGAGATGCTAAAGTGACGAGGCCTGTATCATGTGGACGAGGTGAAACCTCACTAAACCAAACCTTGTCGCCTTTAATAAACAGTTCTACACCAAAAATACCACAGCCACCAAGTGCTGTAGTCACTTTATTTGCAATGCGTTTGGCTTCCTCGAGTGCTGCAGGAGTCATTGGTTGAGGTTGCCAGCTTTCTACATAATCACCGGCATCTTGGCGGTGACCAATTGGGTCACAGTAATGAGTTTCAATTTCACCTGTTTCAGGGTTTTTAGCGCGAACGGTAAGGAGTGTAATTTCAAAGTCAAAATCAATTTGAGACTCGATAATAACAGTGCCTTGGTTAACACGGCCACCTTGCATTGCATATTCCCATGCAGCATCGACTTCATCGAAACTTTTTACACGAGACTGTCCTTTACCAGAAGAAGACATGACCGGTTTTACAAAGTTTGGATAACCAATGTCATCACAAGCAGCGCGGAAGCTTTCGAGCGTATCAGCAAAACGATAAGCAGAAGTAGGTAGGCCAAGTTCTTCAGCCGCAAGACGGCGAATACCTTCACGGTTCATGGTCAGGTTTACAGCTTTAGCAGATGGGATGACTGTTGCAGTTTTATTTGCTTCAATTTCCAGTAAAACTTCTGTCGCAATCGCTTCAATTTCTGGAACAATTAAATTTGGTTTAACTTTTTCAATGAGTTGTTTTAATTGGGCTGGATCTGCCATGTTTAACACATAAGAAAAATGTGCTACTTGCATAGCTGGAGCATGATCATAACGGTCGGCTGCATGTACTTCTACACCAAGGCGTTGTAAGGAAATTACAACTTCTTTGCCAAGCTCTCCTGAACCTAACAATAAAACTTTAAATGCAGAAGATTGAAGTGGGGTACCGAGTGTCACGCTCATGCGAATCATCCTGACAAAATTATTTTTTTAAGCATAGCAGAACTTAGGGTGGAGTTAAGCCTTATCATGCATAAAAAAAGTAATTTTGTCGGACAATTAAAAATGTAGTTTTTAGATATTAACCTGATAGTTTAAAAGCAATTCATCTGCATTTTTACCACGGATGCCCCAATTTTCCTTAGGTGTTTCAAAAATGGTAATTTCAATGTCATGAGGTGCAATTTTGCATTGCTCTTCAATATTGCGAAATAAGGTTTGAATAAGTTGCTTTTTAGTGGCTGGACTGCGGCCTGCAAACATTGAAAGTTCGATGATAATGTAATGCTGGCTTCTGTCAGATGGATAAATAAAATTCTCAGGTTTAAGACTAATGAAGCGTTGAAATCTTTTCTCGACGGGATACTTCAATTCTTCAATAAGTGCTTGATGGATCGCATGAGAGAGCAGTTCGCGATACTGAATAATGGTTCGTTCATTTGCATAAATTTTAACTTGTGACATTTTTATCTCTAATCGCTAGATGGATTTATCTTCTAATAAATTTCAAAAATAAGTTTTTATGCTAGAAGTTATTATTCTTAATCACTTCTAGCATTTATATATTATATAAGGTTGATCAGTTTATCTATTTATAAAGGTAAATAAGTATAGATAAGGCCATAAACGATTGCGGCTGTTAAGGTGGCAGGAACAATTTTCTTAAATTTAAAATAAAGACCAGCTAGAACCATAAAACCGATAAGCATTGCTAAACTCTTATTTGGGGTTTCAAGTAAAGGTGGAAGAGTTGCAACCACAAGCATGGCGCTAATTGCAGATATACCAATACTTCCTAAAGCGATTTTTAACCAGATTGAGCCGCGTCTTTGTTGGTTGCCCTGTAGTTTTTGTATTACGAAAAATGGTCCGAAGCGTGAAGCAAAATTAGCAATACCCACAATGATGCCGACCAAAATAATTTCTAGGTTCATATTAAGCTTCAACCTCATCAAATTGTTTCAGCACATAATATTTAAATAGACCTGCTAAAATGCCTGAAAGAATGCCAATAAAGATAGCCGCTGATAAGTTAATCCAATAACATGCCAAAGCTGAAACCACTAACGATACAGCAACTACAAGGCTATGCTTTCGTTCAAATGCCGCTAATAAAAAACTTAAAAATAAAGCAGGTAATAAGAAATCTAAAGCTGCTTGTAAAAACTTTGGAAGGTGTGCGACTTGATCTGCAAATAACCCGCCTAATAATGAACCACTTGCCCAAGACATCCAGCTAAATAGACTTAAGCCCAACATCCAAGACTCGGACCATTGTTGTCTGCGCTGTGAAAGTTGGATCATACCACTGGCAAAAACTTCGTCCGTTAAACCCCAAGCCCAAACGGCTGTCTTCTTTAAATTTAATTTAGTGGGAATTAAATTATAAAGAGCAGGCCCATAAAGTACATGTCGTATATCAAGTGCAATGACTGTTAAGGCGGTTAACCATATAGAAGAATCGCTTGCTAAAAGTGCGACCACTAAAAATTGGCTTGCACCTGCATACATGGAACAAGAAAGAAAAAATGCTTCCCATGGGCTAAAACCAAATTGAGATGCAGAAACGCCAAAGGCAAAAGAAACTGGTAAGTAGGTGAGAACGATGGCTTGACTATCTTTGGCACCTTGCCAAAAAGTTGCTGTTTGAGCAGCCATCTGTTGTTGATTTGACACAATACACCTTGGCAGTAAACCAATTATAAAAACTTGAAAGATTGAGTATTGTAGCCGAATTTAATAGCATAGTGCCGAAATGTTTAATTCGGCAGTTTGATATGTTCAAATCAAAGACTCGTTTAGTTTATATCGCCATCCTGAGTGCGAGCGTATTTATATTGCAAGGTTGTGATAATGGCAATCAGAGCTCAGATAAAAAAGTAGAAATTAAACCAGCGCCGAAATTAACGAATGATGCGACAGTTTATGCAAAAAAGGCATGGACATTAATCAATACTGTTGATCATTTAGTCTATGAAAAACAGCTCAGCCAAATTAATGATAATGTTCGTAAACCACTACGTCAGCTCAGTACAGACTGGCGTATCAATGTAAAAATGACAGATTCGGTCACTGAAGGAAAATATGCGCTTTGTCGTAAAGCTTTAACAAGTCTAGATGTATGGGCGCGCGAAACGCTTGAAAATAATAGTTCGGTTGCTCAAAAACAGGCAGATTATGAGCGCGATAAACAACAGTGTAAGGAAGCGATTGAAAATCCGAATTTAGGAAACACATCTCCTAAATAAAGCCTATACATATAAAAAAGCGAGATGATCAATCTCGCTTTTTTGCTTTAAACGATAATGGGTGAATGATAATTAAGGTTTTGTCGCAGCTTTAGCTGTGTTGGCAGTTTTTACAGCATCTTGCTTCATCTGGTGAGTCATTTGATGTGATTCATGTTGTGCATGAGTCGCACTAGTCATTGCATCATGCTTTTGCATGGTTAAGTCTTTTTTAACTTCCTGTTTAGTTTTAGTTGCCTCTTTCTTTGCTTTTTGAGCTGTAGCTTTTCCATGTACCGCTACACATTTTCCACCTTTGTGATTTGGTCCAGTACCGCCTTGTAGTTGAGTTCCTTTTGGACATGCAAATGCCGAAACACTTAACATAGCCAATACGCCTGCTGTAAGAATTGTTGATAATTTTTTCATGTTAATCAGCGCCTTGTTGAGTATTATTGCTCAGCTTGAGTGTAAGGTGAAAAATTCTGCTTTAAAACATTTATTTTGTGGAAATAGAGTTTGAACAATGTTTTGATTTGCAGTGTTATCTAATTTTTTAATTTAATTTTAAGTTTTTATTATATAGCGGCGTTTCGTACAATTATGAATGAACTTGAGCAATTACTTTTAATTTTTCAATATCTAAAATCTCAATTTTTCTAAAAGCAATTTTAATAATATTTTGTTTTTCAAGTAGGCTCAATTCATGGTTGATCGTCTGCCTAGATGTAGTTAGCATGTTGGCTAATTGCTCTTGAGAAATCTGAATGTGATGATCTTGAATAAGAATATGGTTACCGTATCCTTCTAAAATGAACAGAAGACGTTGTGCAAGCCTTTGAGAAATACTGCGTGTTTGTATCGCAATCTGTTCTAAGAAAACGTACCTGAGTTTTTGGCTGGTTAAACGTGCAAAATAATACCAATAATATGGATGTTCTTTTAGTAGCTCATTTAATGGTTTTGCAGGAATATGCAGAACTATACTTTTTTTCAAAGCAATCGCGTCGTGTGACCGTGGCTCATGATCAATTAAAGATATTTCACCGAACCACATAATCGGCTCAGCAATTGCAGAAAGTGCTTCATTACCATTTACATCGACATAACCTAAGCTAATTGAGCCTTCAAGGACGGTATAAATTCCATCAAACTCATCTTGAGCGTGGAAAACGTAGCTATTTTTCTCAAAAGTAATTTGCTTGCCATGTTCTAAAATAAACTTTTGGAATGCTTCTGGAAGCACACTAAACCATGTGTTTTCTTTTAATCGGTTAATATAAATTAGGTCCAATATTCGGTCATCCATGAAAAAATTCATTATTTTGTCAAATAGCTGACAACTTTAAATTTTCCTTATTTGTACAGTATGACTATAGTTAAGTGAATAGGGAATAACTCATGTCAAATCTGGAGCAGAAACTGAGCCAATATGCGGCTTATCATTTAAATCATCAAAATATTTTGACGCATTTTATAGGCATTCCACTCATCGTGTTTTCAATTTTATGTTTAACAGCGAGGGTAGGAATCGATATTGGTAACTTTAAAGTTACTTTAGCTATGGTACTGATTGCAGCTAGTACGATCTATTATTTATTTCTAGATAAAGTTTTTGGCTTAATCATGCTCATGATATTGGTGGCTGTGTATCCATTAGCGAGCCAAATTGCCGAACTTTCTTTAGGACAATGGTTGGCTGCAAGTATTGGTTTCTTTGTTGTGGGATGGGCTTTTCAGTTTGTGGGGCATTATTTTGAAAAGAAAAAACCTGCTTTTGTTGATGATGTGATTGGACTCGCGATAGGACCGTTATTTGTATTGGCAGAATTTATATTTATGTTAGGCTTTAGAAAGCCTTTACATGAGCGAATTTTACACGAGGCGCGAAATAAACGAGAGATGATGGATTTAAGCCATTAAATATAAAAAGCCCCAATCTAGTGGGGCTTTTTTAAGCTTTAACTTAAACGTTAAAACGGAAGTGCATTACATCGCCGTCTTGAACAACGTAAGTTTTACCTTCTAAACGCCATTTACCTGCTTCTTTAGCGCCGTTTTCACCGTTGTATTGTACGAAGTCATCATATGCAACAACTTCAGCACGGATAAAGCCTTTTTCGAAATCAGTATGAATAACACCAGCTGCTTGAGGAGCCGTTGCACCAACTTTTACTGTCCATGCACGAACTTCTTGTACACCAGCAGTGAAATAAGTTTGTAAGCCTAAAAGTTTATAGCCTGCACGAATAACTACGTTTAAGCCCGGTTCTTCCATGCCCATTGCTTCTAGGAATTCAGCACGATCTTCATCTTCTAATAATGAAATTTCAGCTTCGATTTGGTTGCAAAGCGGCACAACAATCGCATTTTCTTCAGCAGCAAGTTTTTTAACAGCTTCTAAATGTGGGTTGTTTTCAAAACCATCTTCTGCAACGTTTGCAATGTACATGGTTGGTTTCAAAGTCATTAAACCAAAACCACGAATTAATTTGCGTTCGTCATCAGACAAATCAGCCGCGCGAGCTGGTTTACCTTCGTCAAGTAAAGGTTGGATTTTTTCTAAAACTGCTTTAGTTGCTACAGCTTCTTTATCACCGCCTTTAGCAACTTTAGTTAAACGTAAAATTGCTTTAGCAACAGTTTCAAGATCTGCAAGTGCAAGTTCAGTATTGATAGTTGCAATGTCATCTAATGGATCAATTTTACCATTTACGTGGATGACGTTTTCGTCTTCGAAACAACGCACCACATGAGCGATTGCATCAGTTTCACGAATGTTAGCAAGGAACTGGTTACCCAAACCTTCACCTTTTGATGCACCAGCAACAAGACCTGCAATATCCACAAATTCCATAGTGGTTGGTAAAACACGCTGAGGGTTAACAATCGCAGCAAGTTTATCTAAACGTGGATCTGGAACAGGAACAATACCTGTGTTTGGCTCAATGGTACAGAACGGGAAGTTTTCCGCTGCAATCGCTGCTTTAGTTAATGCATTGAAAAGGGTAGATTTCCCTACATTTGGCAGACCAACAATACCGCAATTAAAACCCATGAAAACCACTCACAAATGTGTAAATTAAAAATTGTGGCTGATTTTACATGAAAGCCATGACAAAGTCATGGCTAGAGCAGGGTTCTGTTGTGTTTAAACTTTACGTTTATCGAGTTGCTGGGCTAATGCATCACCAGTCGCTTGTACTAACATGACTAAAACAATCAATACTAAAATAACAGCCAACATAATTTGCATATCAAAACGTTGATAACCATATCGATAAGCAATGTCTCCTAAGCCACCTGCACCAATAGCACCAGCAATCGCAGATGAGTTAATCATTGTCACAATAGTCACTGTAAAGCCTGCCACAATACCTGGCAAAGCCTCTGGTAAAAGTACGTGCCAGATAATTTGTTTGCGGTTACAACCCATGGCTTGTGCTGCTTCAATTAAGCCTTGATCGACTTCACGTAAGCTGACTTCTGCAATACGGGCAAAAAACGGAATGGCCGCAATCGTTAAGGGAACAACCGCTGCCCATACGCCATAACTTGTACCCACAATCCAGCGAGTAAGCGGAATAAGTGCAACCATTAAAATTAGAAAGGGTACTGAGCGAGTGATATTGATGACCCAACCCAAAGCCTGATTAATCTTTTGCGACGGATGAATACCATGTTCAGAAGTGCTGACTAAAATAACAGCGATAGGTAAGCCAATTAAAAAGGCAATGAACGCAGATGCGCCTACCATGAGCAAGGTATCTACAGTTCCAGTAATTAATAAATCAATGAGCTGGTCTTGCATAGCCAAGTACCTCAAATTGTGCAATTGCTGTTAATGCATCTTGTTGTATAGGTGAAAGATCAATTTCTACATTGGGAATACCCACTAAAAGAGAACCAATAATGTGCCCTTGAATGGTATCGACCTGACTTTGGTATAAATTGACGGGTGCTTTGAATTTGGCAAGTAGTTCTTGAATATCTGGAACCTGATGTGCTTCAGCCTCATATTTCAGTTTTACAATAATATGAGTCGAATCTTCATCGGGTAGACGGCTGATTTTAAAAGGCAGAGTGATCTGCTCAAGGTTTAATAGTTCTTGAGTAATTTGTTGCTCTGGTCGTGAAAATACCGACCAAACTTGCCCAGCCTCTACAATCTCACCTTGGTCAATCACCACGACTTGATCACAAATTTCTCGAATCACTTGCATTTCATGAGTAATTAATACAATGGTGAGACCAAGTTCCTGATTAATCTTTTTAAGTAAAGCCAAAATAGTGGCAGTACTTTCAGGATCAAGTGCCGAGGTTGCCTCGTCACACAGTAAAATTTCTGGGTGGTGAACAAGTGCGCGTGCAATACCAACACGTTGCTTTTGTCCGCCAGAAAGTTGTGATGGATAATAGTTAGATTTATCTGCAAGACCTACGAGAGCTAGAACCTCATTTACGCGTTGGTCAATATCTGCTTTGTTGTAATTGGAAACTTTTAAGGGCAATGCCACGTTTTCCCAAACTGTTTTTGCCGACATTAAATTGAAATGTTGAAAAATCATTCCAATTCGTTGACGGGTTTGAATAAGCTCGGAATGGCTCAATTCAGCAATGTTTTGTTGATGAATATGAATGCTGCCAGTATTTACTTGTTCTAAACCGTTTAATGTACGAAGTAAGGAAGATTTTCCTGCACCACTTTTACCAATAATGCCTAAAATCTTACCTTGTGGGATATCAAGGTTAATCTCTTTTAATACATGCAGTTTTTGACCTTGAGATTGGTAAAACTTATTTAAACCACGAATTTTGATATGGGGTAGAGAAAAATCAACTTGTGATCCAAAACTCACCATCGTCATTCTCCTTATTTCCAGCCTTGAAACCACATACCTTTACCAAAGTCTTTATCCAGAATATCTTGTGCTTGTTTTGAGTTCTGGAATGCTTTAACAAAGGTTGCAAGTTTTTGGTTTTTGTCTTGGTAATCGCGACGAGTCACAAACAAAATTGCATATTTTTTATCGATTGGATCTAAAAATAATGCGCTATGTGGGTCAGTTACCTTTGCCATTTTTAAGTAGTGGGGGAAGCCGAAAATTAAATCGACATCGTTATAGGCATGTGCTGTCTGTGGGCCTTCAACTTCAACAAAGCTCAGCTGTTTAGGATTAGCTATAATGTCTTGAGTGGTTGAAAGTTCATTATTTATATCTTTAAGCTGAATTAAACCTGCACGGTGCAATAAAATTAAAGCACGGGCTAAATTAACCGGATCATTTGGAATAGCAACACGTGCATTTAAAGGTAAATCTTCAAGTGATTTATATTTTTTTGAATATAAACCCACATGACTTCCTGAACCCACACCAAATGCATGTAAGTTATAACCCGTTTCTTTAACAGCATTACGTAGAAATACGCTTTGCTGGAAAAAGTTTGCATCAATATCGCCGTTTTGTACGGCAACATTGGGTGCTCGCCAATCAGAAAATTCAACGAGTTTGACATGAACGCCTTGCTTTTCTACTTCATTGGCAACGCTTTGTAATAGCTCAGCATAAGGCGGGCTAATGCCAATCGTTAAAACATCATCGGCTTGTTTATTTTTAATATAACGGTAACCGACAAGGCCCAGAACTACGATTAAAATCGTAATTCCGAGTAACCAAGGCTTATGCTGTTTGAACTGAATCGCCATAATCTTTCCGTTATTACTTCCAGCCAGGGAACCAAAGTTTTGGCCCAATTTCAGCGTCTAACACAGCTTTAACTTTTGGCGAGTTTTGATAGATCTCAACAAATTTCTTTAATTTGTCGCCCTTGTCCTGATAGTCATCACGCACTACAAACAAAATGGCATAACGTTTATTGGTATTGTCATCCAGTAAAAGCGCACTATTAGGGTCAGCTGTTTTTGCTAAGCGCAAGTAATGTGGATAGCCAAAAGCCAAGTCAACATCATCAATTGCACGAGCAGTCTGTGGTCCTTCAACCTCAATAAATTGCAAATTTTTAGGGTTTGAAACAACATCTTTGAGTGCAGATAAGTGATTATTTGAATCTTTAAGCGTAATTAACTTAGCTTGTTGTAAAAGAAGTAGGGCACGGCCTTGGTTCACCGGATCATTTGGAATGACTACGCGTGCGTTTTGTGGCAATTCATCAAGACTTTTATATTTCTTTGAATACAGTCCCACATGTGAGGCTGCACCTACTGCAAATGCCTTTAACTTAAAGCCAGTTTCTTTAATTGCATTATCTAAGAAGGGTTGATGCTGGAAAAAGTTCGCATCAATATCCCCATGATTTAAGGTAATGTTTGGGGTATTCCAGTCAGAAAATTCGACCAGTTTTACATTTAAACCTTGTTTCTTTGCTTCATCGGCAGCAGCTTGTAAAGGTTTTGCAAATGGTGGACTAATGCCAATCACAAGTTCATTTGAGCCACTTTGACGATGTTTATTCCATAAGAACAAAGCAACAAAAAGGACTACAACAACCAAGCCTATGCCTAGCCATTTTTTAGAGGCTGTTTGAGCCATGTCTATCTCCAAATTTAAGCGGTTATTTCTTCAATTTTTGTTAAGTTTTTGCTGTTGTTATAGGGACTACATCGGAACGCTTGAACAGGGTGCTGTTCTGGTAAGTGATCACCCCGATTAAAAATTTTGTTCCGTAGTGAACCCGTTTTATATGCAGTTTTATAGCGACCACGTTGTTGTAGCTCTGGAATGACCAAGCGAATAAAGTCATGGTGAGACTCAGGTGCAACAGTACGTGTCAAATTAAAGCCATCAATATCAGTCTCATCTAAAAGATGAATTAAGTATTCAGCAACCTCTTCGCCACTACCTACGATGAGAGGGTAACGACCACCTAAAACATGCTGAGCTTTTAAGTCATTTTTTGTGATTTGCTGTTCTTTAAACTTTTCGGTAATCGAAACAATGCTGTTACTTTTTTGGTAAGGAATCGCTTCATCGTCAGCAAACTTACTTAAGTCAATGCCTGTTGAACTCGCATAATGCGCTAAGCCTGCTTCAGGGCTCGCATACTGACGATATTCATTAAGTTTTTGTACAGCCAGATCATGTGTTTCGGCCACAACAACAGTTATGCCGACAAACACTTTAATATCGTTCGCTGAGCGTCCTTGCTGTTCGGCAAGAGTACGAATCTTTTTCACTTGTTCGCGTATCTTTTCGGGTTTGTCACCGCCAATAAATACACATTCAGCATGACGTGTTGCAAACTGCATACCTTTAGGTGAAGCACCTGCTTGAAATAGGGTTGGAGTGCGTTGTACAGAAGGAGATACCTGAAACACGCCTTCACTCTGGTAATACTTTCCATGGTGGTGAATGGTATGCACCTTAGATGGATCTGTAAAAACACGCCGTGCTTTATCTTTTTTAACTGCGTCGTTTTCCCAAGAACCTTCCCAATATTTGTAGCAAAGTTCTAAAAACTCTTCTGCTTGCTCATAGCGGGCATCGTGGTCTTTTAAACCCTTTTGACCAATTAAGCGTTCGGCACTATCTAGATAACCCGTCACGATATTCCAGCCAATACGACCTTGAGTTAAATGGTCGAGACTTGCAAAGCGGCGAGCAAATTGATATGGATGCTCATAGCTTAAGTTCACAGTGACCCCAAAACTTAAGTTTTGAGTGACTGCCGCCATTGCTGAAATGAGTGTAGATGGGTCATGGCTCGGAAGCTGAATGGACTCTTTTAAAGTGAGATCTATACCGTTTTGATAGACGTCATACACACCGGTAATATCAGCTATAAACAAACCATCAAATAAACCATTTTCTAAAGTTTTGGCCTGTTCTGTCCAATAGCTCAGTTCATTAAAACGGTGTGATTCATCACGTGGATGTGTCCATAAGCCATGATTGATATGCCCAACACAGTTCATGTCAAAGGCGTTTAATAAAATCTCTTTTGCTTTGAAATCTGCCATTACAATGTCCCCCGACGAGGTGGAAGCACACCGTTAAGAACGTAGTTCCCAATAAAGTAATATTTCCATCGTGCGGCATCATGCAACGTATGTACTCGCGCATTACGCCAGAAACGGTCTAGGCCATCTTGAGACTGACTACCACGGCTACCAGCAAGTTCAATCAGCTTAGACGATGCTTTGAGTGCGATATTGGTACTATGAGCACGTACTTTGGCAACATCGATGGATGCTTTAGCAATGCTTTCAGGTGTGGTTTCAATTTTTGCGGCATCAATTGATTGAGCTGCCTGTTTTAATAGGACTTCACTAGCTCGTACATCTACCGCAATGCGTCCTAATTCATAAATCGTTAAAGGATCTTGGTTGGCTGTTTCTACATTTGAATCAATCCAGGGGCGAGCTTGATGCACTCTTTGCAAGCTTTCTTCAAAGGCTGCACGTGCAATGCCTACCTCAATCGATGCATGCATGATTTGGGCAAAAGGTCCGACTAAGGTTGGTTGTAAAAATGCTGTATCAAAAGGAATAACATCATCTGCATCGACAAAAACCTGATCAAACTTAACTGTGCCGCTGCCTGTAGTTTTTTGTCCAAATCCACACCAGTCATCAACAAGTTTTAATCCTTGTGAACCACTTTTTACAAAGGCTAAATACTCTCGACCTGCATCATCTAAAACTAAGGTTGGAATACGGTGAGCAAATAAACTTCCTGTGCAGTAAAACTTTTCACCCTGAATGAGATATCCATTTTCATGCGGACGAATGTTAGTTTGTTTATGGGTTGAAGTTTTAGTTTTAAACTCAGCAAATGCATTACCAAAGCGGGTGCCATTTAACACTTCGCCGTATAAACGTTGTTTCTGAGTTTCTGTACCTGTATTGCGTAACACTTCTAATGCATAGAAGTGGTTTTGTGGAATTTGTCCGATTGAACCATCTGCACCGCTTAAAAGCGCAATTACTTTGGCAACTGTATGGCTTGAAACTTCGGCACCACCATATTGCTTTGGTACTGTAATTGCCCAAAGCCCAGACTGGCTTAATGCATCAATTTCGGTATACGGTAAAATTCGCTTAGCGTCTCGCTCAACTGCGGTTTTTTTAAATTGTTCGGCAAATTGTTCGGCAATTTCTAATGCTTCAGCATCATTTTGAATAATGTGGGCTTGGCCAGATGCCGATGTTTGTTTAGTTTGAACCGATTGATATGAAGTCATGACAATTTCTCCTTAAATCCAGGCATGGCGGGCAGGGAAATGACCATTAAGGTAATAATTGCCAATGGCATGTAATTTCCAGCGAACAGGGTCGTGTAAGGTATGTACACGGGCATTTCGCCAATGTTGATCTAAATTATGTTGGCTTAAGCTTGAGCGGCTACCACCTAGCTCTAGTAGTTTTTCAGAGATCTGTAGAGCCGCATCATTGGCATAGACTTTTGCTTCTGCGACCAAAATTGAAGCTTTTGCTACTTGTTCGTCAGTCACCGTTTGAAGTTGATCAAGTTCATCTAAATATTCAGCAGCTTCATCAAGCAGTAAAATTGCCGCATCGAGTAAAATATTTAATTTACCCACTTCTTGTAGGGTGTAATGTTCAAAGCTGGCTTTTTCAACATTTGCATCAATAATTGGGCGCGCTTTGTGTATGGTCGATAAAGTATCTTCAAAAGCAGCTTCCGCAATACCGACATCAATTGCCACTTGTAATAACTGCGAATACGCACCGCGATAGGTTGGAACTTGTGTTAATAATCGCTCATCAAAAATAAGTTCAGGATTAACTTCAACTTGATTTAATTTAACTGTACCACTCGCTGTAGTACGTTGACCAAACCCATTCCAGTCATTAATAACTTCAATGCCTTGAGCATCTCGGTTAACAATCACTAAAACGACATGGCCTTCTGGATGAATCGCTTTAATTGCGAGCCAATGCGCAAAACTTGTTCCCGTCGAATAAAACTTTTCGCCGTTTAAAAAATATTTGCCGTTTTCAATAGTAAGAGTAGTTTTTAAGGTTTTTGAGTCATGGGTATTTCGTTCGGGACCGCCGTTGGCAAGACGTTTACCGGCTAATATTTCTGAAAAGATAAATTGTTTTTGTTGTTCTGTACCCATGATTTCAATCAGGTTTAACAGGCTAATCTGATTTTGTGGAATCTGACCAACATTTGCATCGCCTTTACTTAAAATACGGAAAACTTGTGCCAGTGTTTTATTGGAAACAAAAGCACCGCCGTATTTTTTTGCAATACGAATTCCGCCTAAGCCTTTTTGGCTAAAGCTTTCGATTTGCTCTTGCGGTAATAAGCGTTGTTGATCACGTGTATTACGACCCTCTAAAGCAAAATCAGCCACTTGATAAGCAGCATTAATTGCTTGTTGATCATTTTGAATGACTTGGACGTATGCCGTCGTTTTAGATAGAGAATTAGACATAATGACACCTTGTATTGCTGTCATTACCTTACAAAAGAAATATTTTTCCACTAAACGAGGACTTATGCTCAGCTTATGAATAAAAATGCAAAGCACTTTTTTTGATTTTTAATATATAAATAGAGATATAGAAATATATTAAAAATCAATAAATTATAATTTTTATTTGTAAAATGAATAACTAAAAGGACTTTAATATGAAAAACAGCTATAAGTACGGTAAAAAAAGATATAAAAAATATAGACCTAACTGTCAGTGAAAAATGAGCACAATATCCATTGTTTTCATTAAAAATAGCTTCTAAAGTATCTACTTACCGAAGACGATTTTTGTACGAATAGTCAAATAAAAATAAACGTGGAGATTTTATGCGGGTTTTGTATCAGTTTCCTTTGTCTCATTATTGTGAAAAAGCTCGCTGGTTGTTAGACCATAAAGAACTTGATTACGTTGCACATAATTTGATTCCTGGATTTCACCGTGCTTTTGCACAACTTAAAACAGGTCAAAATTTGTTGCCGATTTTAAAAGATGACCATCGCTGGATTGCTGAGTCGACTAAAATTGCGCTTTATCTGGATGATACTTATCCGGAACATGCACTTTTACGCCGTGATGAACAACTTAGACAGCAAACTCTTAAAATTGATAGTTTGGCAGATGAACTTGGGGTGCATGTACGTCGTTGGGCACTTGCTCATACTTTAGCTCAAGGAGATCATGCTCTAGAGATTATGATGGGCGAACAAGGTTACTTACGACAGTTTGAGAAAATATCAAAACCGTTTCTCAAGACTCTAGTCAAGAAGAACTATAAGCTTGAAGAAGAGCTCGTAAGTCAGTCAAAAGGACGCATGGATGAACTCATTAATGAATTAAACCACTATTTAATTGAAAACCAAGCACGTTATATGGTTAGTGACCGCTTAAGCCTCGCTGATATTTCAGTATGTTCTATGCTTGCACCTTTATTAGAAATAAAAGGTACACCATGGGAAAGGGAAGAAGATGGGGAAGTATCGCCTGATTGGAGTAATTATCAGAAATATTTACTTGATTTGCCGCTTGGACAGTACGTTTTAAGAATATATCAAACTGAACGTAATGCACGGGTTGACTGGCGAGGAATTTAAATTTTAGTTTTTAAAAAGCTCCGATAAAATCGGGGCTTTTTTATTTTTTAACTTTAAAGATACTTAAAAAATATTACTATCAATTTTATAAATGATTTTTAATAAAACATTTATATATATTATTTTGATGCTTAATTTAATATTTATTACTGTTTATTCATCTTAAGTATAAGCTACTAATAAATTTGATCTTTTATTTTTGGGATAAAAGTTAATTTTGCTAAAAACAGTTTTTAGAAAAATTTAAGCCACTTTATTGTGCATGTGTTTACATTGTAATCAATAATTGCCACATTTAAGTGTAAATAGATGAGCTTAATAATAGACAGAAGATTAAAACATAGATTAAAGTAGAAACATGTGAGCAGTTTTAAAGGTATTAATTCTGCGAAACAGATAAATAATAAGTGAAGCAAATGGACGTGTCCTACTTGGAAAAGTTGGCTCGATAATTGCAATTTAATAATAAATCACTCTATTTCTCTATACGAATGATTCTGTAGACAAATAGAGGGAATGATCATCAAGGAGTTCTTATGAAACGTTCTGCAACCTCTCTCATTGTTTCAACAGTTATGCTTTGTACGGTTGGTGCTACTTCTCAAATTCAGGCAGCAGATACATTAGCTAAAATTAAAAGTACTGGGAAAATCGTTATTGGCCACCGAGAATCGTCTGACCCGATTTCATATGTTGTTGCAGGTAAACCAGTAGGTTATGCAGTCGACATTTGTAACCAGTTTGCAAATGATATTAAAAAAGAATTGAAAATGCCTGGTTTAAAAGTTGAATACAAGGCAGTAACCTCATCAACACGTATTCCTGAGCTTTTAGCGGGCAATATTGATATGGAATGTGGTACCACCACAAATTCTAAACAGCGTCAGCAACAAGTGGGTTTCTCAACTAACTACTATGCAACAGAAGTACGCATGGCTGTTAAAGCAAACTCTGGTATTAAAAGTTTGGCAGACTTAAATGGTAAAGCAGTTGTTACTACTCAAGGTACTACATCTGACAAGTACATTAAGATGAATGAAAAAGGCCAAGCAATTAATGTACAAAATATTTATGGTAAAGACCATGCTGATTCTTTTGCCATGATGGCATCTGGACGCGCCGCTGCATTTGTAATGGATGATAATATTTTAGCAGGCTTAATTGCTAAGTCTTCTACACCTAAAGCATTTGCAATAGTTGGTCCAGTACTTTCATCAGAACCTTATGGTATTATGATTGCAAAAGATGATCCAAAATTTAAAGCAATTGCTGACCGTACTGTAAATAACTTATGGAAAACTGGTCAAATGGATGCTTTATATAAAAAATGGTTCTTATCGCCAATTCCACCGAAAAATACTAATTTGAACATGCAACAAAGTTCATCTTATAAAAAACTCAAAGCTCACCCAACAGATGCAGGAATCTAACTGGATCTTTTTGTCCTAAATTTACTTGTGCAGGTGTAAAAATTCATTTGCACAAGTGGTCTATTTTCTAAAGATATTAATTTAAGGGGCAAACATGTCAGTCGGCTCACTAAACTGGACTATATTCTGTGCGGAGTCTAATGAATATGGTGTCGATAAAGCCGCATGGGCAGAATCAGTTTGTAAGGTTATTGGTAGTTCTAGCTACAATGCCTATGCTGAGGCGCCCACATGGTTACAAATGTTAGGTTCTGGTGTCTTTACTATGGTTTGGACTGCCATTGTAGCCTTTCTTATCGCATTTTTATTAGGTTCTCTCCTTGGGGTAATTCGTACTTTACCCAATAAACCACTTGCTTTTATCGGCAACTGCTATGTCGAAATATTCCGTAATATTCCATTAATTGTACAGTTATTCTTCTGGGCTTTTGTTTTTCCGGAGTTCTTACCGGACAGTTTAAGTGCAGGAAGTGGAGATGTTGTAGCAGGGGGATGGTGGAAAAACATTTTAAATCAACAACCCGCTGTTATCGGTGTTTTTGCTTTAGGCCTTTATACTGCGGCGCGTGTTTCGGAGCATGTCAGAGCCGGAATTAACACGGTATCTCGTGGTCAAAAGTTTGCGGCATCGGCTATGGGATTTACCACCGCTCAAAGTTATCGTTATGTGATTTTGCCAGTTGCATACCGTACGGTATGGCCAACGATTACGTCAGAAGCAATGAACGTCTTTAAAAACTCGGCAGTTTTATATGCCTTAAGTGTTTTAAATTTCTTTGCTTATACCAAAACCATGCGTGAAGAGACTTCACAGGACATTATCATTCTTATTCTGTCTACACCTGTCTATTTAATCATTACATACACCATTAAATTTATAATGGCATGGATTGAAAAACGCATGGCTGTACCAGGTTTAGGCTCGGGAGGAAAATAATTATGGATTTTTCTCTATTGCATAACCCTGATGTTATTGCGGCATTAAAAGAAGGATTTATTTTTACACTTACCGTAACCGTGCTTGCAATGATGGGGGGTATCCTCATCGGAACTCCTTTGGCAATGATGCGTTTATCCAACAACGCCCTTGCAAGTAACTTTGCGAAGTTCTATGTCGATTTATTCCGTGGTATTCCATTAATTCAGGTTATTTTTATTTTTTATTTCTTGTTGCCAAAGATATTTGAGTTTCAATCAGATACGTATTGGGGGCCATTATTTTCCAGCGTTGTGACTTTTGCCATTTTTGAAGCTGCGTTTTTCTCGGAAATTGTACGTTCGGGTATTCAGTCTATTTCAAAAGGGCAAGTCAATGCAGGCTACGCTTTAGGTTTTACCTATGGACAATCCATGCGTTATGTGGTGTTACCGCAGGCCTTTCGCAATATGCTTCCGGTATTACTTACTCAAACCATCATTTTATTTCAGGATGTGTCATTAGTTTATGTCATTAGTGCACCAGACTTCTTAGGTCGTGCAGATACTTTGGCTAATACCTATGGTCCTGAAACGAAAGCAACATTCTATTTAATCGTCGCTGTGGTGTATTTCTGTAGCTCGTTTGTGCTATCGCAATTAGTCAAACGTTTGCAGAAAAAAATTGCCATCATTCGCTAATTGGAGATTTTAAATGCCAATGATAGACATCCAACATATCTCTAAATGGTATGGTGATTTTCAGGTTTTAACAGATTGCACGACGAGTATTGAAAAAGGTGATGTCGTTGTTGTTTGTGGGCCATCCGGTTCAGGCAAATCAACGCTCATTAAAACTGTAAATGCTTTAGAGCCGTTTCAGCAAGGCGACATTATTGTTGATGGGGTTTCACTAAAAGATCCGAAAACTGATCTTGCAAAGTTCCGTTCTCGGGTAGGAATGGTGTTCCAGCATTTTGAACTTTTTCCTCACATGACTGTTTTGGAAAATTTAACCATTGCCCAAGTAAAAGTTTTAAAACGTTCAGTTGCAGAAGCGCGTGAAAAAGGTCTTAAATATTTAGAACGTGTAGGTCTGCTTGCCCATAAGGATAAATTTCCAGGGCAACTTTCTGGTGGTCAGCAACAGCGTGTTGCTATTGCCCGTGGCTTATCAATGGACCCAATCTGTATGTTGTTTGATGAACCTACTTCGGCACTCGACCCAGAAATGGTAGGCGAGGTTCTTGAAGTGATGGTGCAACTTGCTCATGAAGGTATGACCATGATGTGTGTGACACATGAAATGGGCTTTGCAAAACGCGTATCTAACCGTTTAATTTTTATGGATGAAGGTAAAATTCTTGAAGATTGCCCAACCCATGAATTCTTTGATAATTTAGAGGCACGTCATGAGCGCGCTAAAATTTTCTTGGAAAAAATTCAGGCAATGCACTAATTGTGACAATAAAAAAGAGCCATGAGTGGCTCTTTTTTTACATCTAAATTTTAGAAATTATATTTTGCTAATAAATTTATGCGGGAGTAATCACCTTTATCACCTGCAAAAGTTTCACGCTGGCCGTAAGTATATTCTGCACCTAAATCAATATTTTTAACCGGATTCCAGATTAAGTTGACCAAAGCGTTATAAATTTCTTTGTTATAGCTAGTATTGGTTAAATTGCTATTTGCATAGACGTTATCATCTTTATATTGAATACCGCCTATTGCGAAAGTAGAGCGGAGAATAGGGCTCCATTTCCGTTGGTAGCCGATCACCGCACTATCAAATTCACCTAAGTTGATATCTTGAGTAGTTGTATCGTATGCATATGCAGAGTTGCTATAAGATAAATAGCGGCCATCACCTTTAACATGATAATAGTTGGCAACGACACTATCCTGAGGCGTGATATCGTACTTGCCACCGATGCCTACACCCCAGCCAAATTTTTCTTCAGATGAACTATCTTTAGGCGCTACTCGATTTTCATGGGCAAGACCATGAAGCTGTAATAAGCCTTTATTATCTGCGGTTTTGAAATCATAACGAGTTGTTAGAGCAGGGAAACGGCTTCCTCCAGCAGCATTACTCACTTTTTCAACATCACCACCTTCTAAGGCAACTAATATTTTTTGTTGAGCATTAATTGGTTGAGTATAGCGAACCTGTACAGTACGTGTGGTTCCTGTACCTACTGCACCGGTAAAGTCTAGTGTTTCCGGAGAAGTATCTGTATTGACGAAAGGTGAAGTGGTTTGACCAGCTAACCATTTGCCTAAAGACATATAGGCATGGCGTACACGGAAAGTTCCACTGCCATTATCGCCATTGCCTCCCATAAAATCGGCTTCAATTTTGCCTGTTAAATCGCCGTATTGTGTAGGTCGAGTAAGATCTAACCCAATGCGTGTAGTCGCTGCAGATACATTTAATGAGTTCTGTCTTGGGTCATCTTTATTTAAAGGGTAGTTAGCACCATTTGAAATGCTGCCATTTGACCCTTTAAAGTCATAGGTTGCATCTACACGGACATTCCCATAAAGCTTGACTTGCGTTTGGCCATCAGGCATTTGCATCCAACCCAGTTTGCTCTGAGGAACGGGTGAGCTTGCTGCAATTGTAGTTGGCGGCACTGTTGGAGTATTTACTACAGTTACCGCTTTTTGCTGATTTGATAATTGCTGGACCAGTTGCTTTAACTCACTAACTTCTTTGCGTAAAGCATCTACTTCCGCATCAGTAGCAGCATGAGCTGGTATAACTACACCAGTTAAGCTGATAGTGCTCATTGCAAGAACTAATGTTTTGATATTTTTCACAGGCATTCCCCACATTGGATATAAAAGATTTCCAATATGTGCATAACAAAAAGAGTGCCAACTTTTTAAAATTATTTAAACTCATTGATTTTAATTAAGAAATTATAAAATTTTTAAAAATTAAATTATGCTTTTATTCATATACTAATTAAATCATTGAAGAGTTATAGGCTATAAGTAATTGAAAATGCGCTATGAACGTTATACTACTGCACAGTTAACAAGCAAAAGTTTAGATTAAGAGGGTGGTAAAGCTTAATTCTCTCTTTTAATGGTATTTGATTTCCAAAGTAGGCTTAGCTTTAGGATATACTGTAATTTATAAAGCGTGTTAATTGGAGCAAAGAATGGAGTTAGACCGTTTTGATAAACAAATTCTGGAAATTTTGTCTCATGAAGACCTGAATTTGAATGAGCTTTCAGAACGGATTAATCTTTCAGTTAGTTCTGTTCATCGCCGAATTAAACACTTGATTGAAGCTAATATCATGGGGCAACTCAAAAGAGAAATTAACTTTAGCAAATTGGGTTTTACCTTGCATATTTTGCTACAAGTCTCTTTAAGCAAGCATGATAGTGAGACATTTGATAAATTTCTTTCTGAAATTGAAGCTATTCCTGAAGTAACAAATGCTTTTTTGGTGACTGGTCAAAGTGCCGATTTTATTCTTGAATTAGTTGCACGTAATATGGACGACTATAGCGAAATTTTATTAAGACGGATTGGTAAAATTGATAATGTCGTTGCTCTGCATTCGAGCTTTGTCATTAAAGAATACAATGTATTTAACTGTTATAACTTATTAAATAAAGTATAAAAAACGCACCATTTGGTGCGTTTTCTCATCTTAGGCATCAAGTTGCGCTAAAACTTCATCACTAAACTCAACGTTTGTATAAACGTTTTGTACATCGTCTAGATCTTCAAGCATATCAATGAGTTTCATCACTTGTTTAGCTTGATCAATATCGGTGATTTCTGCTTTAGTAGAAGGGCTCATCACTACTTCAGCATTGTCTGATTTTAAACCAGCAGCTGCAAGAGCATCTTGAACCTCACCAAAAGTCTCTGGAGAAGTGATTACTAAAATTTCATCTTCTGAAACTTCAATATCTTCTGCACCAGCTTCTAAAGCAACGTCCATGATCTTATCTTCTAAAGAAACATCGTCAAAAGTAATCTCACCACGTTTGGTAAATAGGTAAGCAACAGAACCTGCGGTACCTAAGTTACCATTAGTTTTGCTGAAACAATGGCGAACATCTGGAACTGTACGGTTCAGGTTGTCTGTCATTGTCTCAACAAGAACAGCAACACCACCTACACCGTAACCTTCGTAGGTTACTTCTTTTAAATCATCATTATCTTCACCACCCACACCGCGTTGAATTGCACGGTTAATGGTATCTCGTGTCATGTTGACAGAAAGCGCTTTTTCGACAACGGCACGAAGGCGAGGGTTACTGGCAGGATCTGCACCACCAAGTTTTGCAGCAGTGACAATTTCACGAATATATTTAGTAAAAACTTTACCGCGACTGGCATCTTGTTTCGCTTTACGATGCTTAATATTGGCCCATTTAGAATGACCCGCCATGGAAGTGAACTCCAAAAATTAAAAAATGCAAAAGTGACAGAATATTAGCATAGGCATGGTTTTCTTGAAAACTGTTGCCTTACGTTTTGTTAGCCAATTAAATAAGCTTAGAGAGCCTAAATTTACATAAAAATATAGGCTCAAACTTCATGAGAAAGTTAGCTAGTTAATTTTCACATCAATATCATATTGCGCATAAAGTTCTTTAATCGTTTCAAGATCTTTCTGTAAATCGGTAGGATAAATCTTACCTAAAATACCGCCTTTTTTGGTTCTTGCATTTGCATACATCAGCACAATCGGAACATTTGCTGCCTTAGCAATATGCCAAAAACCGGTACGAATAGGTTTGCGTTCCGATCCATCTTTGGTACGCGTTGCTTCAGGTGCAATTACTAGGTTAAATGTATCGCTACTTTGGAATTTTTCGACCATTTGAGAGACGATATCTTTGCTTGCTTTTCGGTCTACGGGAATGCCACCTAGCTTTTCAAGGATAGGTTTCATTGGACCTTTGAAAAGTTCTTTTTTTATTAGTGTATGAATTTTTAAATCTAATATTTGAAACAAAGCAATTGATAAGATCGCATCAAGGTTAGAAGTATGTTCAAAACCGATAATAACTTGTTTTTTCTCAAGAATGGTAGGATCTGCATCATAGGTCCAACCAACTGCTTTGAAGATAGAATTGCCTAAAAACTTTTTCATAGAGATGTGGGAGACAATAAGGTTGCAGAATTCTAATATGAGTTTGTCTAAAAAGGTAGAAAATTATCTTCCAAACAAATTTTATTTATTTTAATTTAAAAATATTTTTAAATATTATATTATAATTTAATAATAGAAAAATATATAATTGAATTTTTAAAATATTATTGTATATATTAGAAATATTAAGGATTTTCAGTTTTAATCAAGTACTCAATATATTGCCATTTCTTAGAGGGATTAATCAGATCTTTATCAATTGTCCCATCAATAATAATACCATCAATAATTGAAATGATGATATGAGTAAGTGGAGTAGGGTCTTTAATATCTAGCTCTATTAATAAACTATTTAATAAATTTATAAGCCAGTTTGTATATTCTTGAAATGGTTCACGAATTGAGGTGTATTGTTTAGACACTTCAATAAAAGCCTTTTTGAATAGGCAACCATTAAAATTCTCACTATTAACCCAGTCAATATACCAATTAAAAATTAGATGTATTTTCTCAATTGGACTCACATCTGGATGTAAGCTTAATTTTTCATAAATTGAATTTTGTATATTAATATTTCGATGATGTAGGCACTCCATGATTAAACTTTCTTTAGAAGGAAAATATTTATAGAAAGTCATCTTGGCTACATTTGATTCAGCAATAATTTTGTCTACCCCTGTAGCATTGTAACCAATTTGGTTAAAAAGTTCTAAAGCAGTATTTATAATATCTTCTTTTTTTGACATTACATTTCCATATAATTGAAACTAATTATTACTTGATATAGATTTTAAAATTTTAATCAAATTAATCATAATCAAAAACATAATTTTATTCAAGCGAATATTATAAAAGCTACTCAAGATTATTTTTAAATTTTTTAAATATTCTATTTGATTTAGTAGAATTTTAATTCTAATATGAATTTTCGACAAAAGGAGTCTTGTTTTTATCTTAACTATTTGTTTTTAAAATAGAATATAGAGATTTAAAAAATTAATAAGTTTAATGAGAGTGGATTATGCCTAAAAAATTTGAGGACTTTAATAATCCTAGGAAAAAAGCACTTGCAGGGATGAAACAAAGCATTTCAGCTGAACTTTGGGACAAAAATCTTAATTTTTTAACTCAATTAAGAGCCAAGATTGCGAAACATCCAGTATCTCATCATCCTGCAATAGAAACTTTAAATAACGGTGAAATTAATAAAGAAAACTTAAAGCGTATTCATTTAGAGTATCGCCATGCAATCGTACAAACATTTACAGACGCTTTATTAATGGCTCAATACCATACAAAGCAGTTAGAACCTAGGTTGCATGCAGGTGCAAAGATGTTTCCGCGCTGTCTTTTGAGTCTTAATATATTTGATGAGTTTGGGTTTCGACCTGGGACCGACAAAGACGGTTATTATCAAGGTAACCCAGAATATGCACATTATCCTTTATTTGAAGATGTCCTTGATGATTTTGGAGTGACGGAGGAAGAGCGCCGGAGTTATCAACCAACAGAAATTGCACATCAGGTGAGAGAGTTTCTAGAAAATTCCTATAAAGACTATAAAGCCGTTTCTGCTTTATTAGCTGTAGCTGAAGAAGAAGTTATTTTGTACAGTCCACCTTTACGAAAAGCAACCAGTGCTGTAGGTATAGCGGTCGAGGGTGGTGGCTATTACCATGTGCATGGAGTATCTGAAGATGAAACTGCTGAGGCAGCAGATGACGATCATGAAGAAGATCTATGGTTTATTTTAATGCAAGCTTGTACAGAAGAAGACTACACTTATTTAGAAAACCTATGCCTCGAATACTGTGATTTATGGGAAAAGTTTTGGGATGTTCAAATGGAAAACTCGAAATCAATCTTGAAACAAAATTTAGCTTAAGAACAGGTCAAATAATCAACTCAAACATATATAACAGTCCTAAAGGTTGAAAAGGTATGCTCAATAATACGGAAATTGGAAAAGACTTTTAATGTTTAATTGAACAATTTTTGAATAATGAAGTGATATTTGGCTATATTTTAAAAATATCTAAAGTTAAAAAACCCCAAAAACTTAAAGTTTTTGGGGTTTGTATTTGGTGGGCCCACACAGACTCGAACTGTGGACCAACGGATTATGAGTCCGCTGCTCTAACCGACTGAGCTATAGGCCCTATAATCAGAAAAGCTTTTAATCTCAAGGCTTTTCAGTGCCTGCAATACTAATCAATTTTTTTATTAAACACAAGTATTTTTCAAAAGTAGCAGCAGTAGACCTGAAAAATATTTTGCTATATTGTTAATTATCACAAGCGATAGGGATTCTAGCTTATGAGCACTTCACGAGTAAAGCTAACTAAGTCATTTATCGATCAACTTGAACTCACACCGGCTATTTATCGTGACAGTGAGATTATTGGCTTTGCTATTCGTGTAAATAACTCTTATAAAACTTACATTGTGGAAAAGAAAGTAAAAGGGAAATCAATTCGTTGTAAATTAGGGGATTACGAAAAAATTACTCTTGAAGACGCCCGTATACTTGCACAGCAGAAGTTAAAAGAGTTAACTGACTCAAACTCTTTAAGCATTAAAAATAATAAAATATTAAAAAATAGTTTAAATGAGAAAATTGACCAGCCTTATCTCAAAGAAGCTTTCCAAGTATATATAAATCACCACGAGTTAAAAGAAAGGACATTAGCCGACTATAAAGAAGTTATAGAAAAATATTTAATAGACTTAAGTGAACTTAAACTGATTGATATTACTGAACAGATGATTGAAGAAAAGTATATTCAGTTATCTCAGTATAGTTATGCAAAAGCTAATTTATCTATGCGTGTACTTAGAGCGGTCTATCATTTTTCAATTAAGTATTATCAAAATAAAAATTGTGAAGTAATTATACCAAGGATAAATCCGGTTAATTTGTTAAAGAAGAAACAGCTCTGGGAAGAAATCCCACCTCGAAGAAACTATATCGATGTGGATAATTTAACCAAGTGGGTGCAAGCAATTATTGAATATAAAGGTAGGGGACAGGAAAATGAAACAAATAAGGATTTTTTATTAACACTTATATTAACAGGGCTTTTTAGGAATGAGTGTGAATCTTTACATTGGAAAAATATAGATTTAGAGGAAGGAACTCTGTCTTTTATAAATCCATACAATAATGTGTACTATAAAATTTATATGGGAAACTTTCTTTGGTATCTGATGAAAAAACGAAGAATACAAAATAAAGGAGAGTGGGTTTTTCCATCTGTAAAATCTGAATCTGGTCATATTATTAATATTTCAAAATTTAGAAAAAAAATTAATGAACAATGTAATCTTTCTTTTACTTTTCAAGATCTACGTAGAACATTTTATTTTGTGTTAAATAATTTAACTAATAAATCATTAGTTAGCAAAAGAACAGATCAGTATGAAGAAAAGCTGGACGTTAAGAATATTGCTCATGCTCAGGATATGCGTAATAGAATGAATAAGGTTGAGCAAATTATTCTTGGTCCCTATCGAGATGAACTTATTAAATCTATCAATATTAACCTATAAAATTTTGTCCTTTCAAAGCTAGAAATAGAAGCCGTACGGGTCCAAAAATAGTATAAATTTAAAGTAAGTTTTATGGATAAAACCTAGAATGAAGATTGTTTCGCATTTTCTACAACCTTTTGTAATTGATCAATTTTATACTTGACTAAAACACTTGGAATTTATACAGTAGTAGAGTATTTTTGATAATTATTATTATTGCTTAGTCCTGAAATACAGTAAGAAGCCTATTCATTATGAATAGGCTTTTTGCTTTCTTTAATTTAATCATAGAGTTCTCGTTTTTTTATGAAAATTAATATAATAAAATCAACAAAATAAGTGTTTTTAATAAATTGAAAAAGATTGTCACGTAATTTTTCATTATGAACAAAACTGATTTAAATAGTACTCAAAGTGAAACATGGCTAAATGCTAAGTTTAACTTTCAATCAATAAGGCATAGGAGTGTCATCATGTTTAAAGCAATGTTTTTCTCCAGTGCAGGTGCGATGTTTGGCTATTGTTATAAGCATTATGATGAAAAAGTTATAGAGTCTAATAAATCTAAATAGCTCCTAAAGAACCGTCTAAATGGCGGTTTTTTAATGACAAGTTTGAGATAAGTTTGCTTGAACAATCTGGACAAGCTCTCTGGCTGCTTTCGATAACGGTTTATCTTGAAGCCAAATGAGATAAATAGATAAAGGCAAATGATTTTTCGTATTTTTAAAATCTAATTGAACTAAGTGGCCTTGTTCAATCTTTTCTTTTACCAAAGATAAGGGAAAATTTCCCCATCCTAAGCCAGCTTCGACCATATTAATTGCTGTTTGTAAGCTATTCGTTTTCCAGTACATTGCCCCAATGATTGAACGTGAGTCTTCCATATCCAGCTCACTACTTGCGACCACAATTTGCCGAATATTAATTAACTCTTCAATCGTGTTTAACTTATTCTGTTCTTTTAAAAACGGATGATGAGCAGAGATCGTAGCAATAACTGTTTCTGTCATTACTAATTGTAAGCTTTCACGCATTTTTATATTGAGGTTTGAACCTGCAAGGCAAAGGCTAATATTTTCTGTATAAAGTAAATTTAGAATATCATCTTGAGGAGCTGTAATAATTTCTAGGTTAAGAAGAGGAAACTTCTCTGCTAGTTGCTTTATGGCTTTAAAAAGTAATTCAGTATTCGCATCTGAAACCACACCTATTTTTAATTTACTTTCAAGACCAAGTGAAAGTTCATAAGCATGCGTAGCTAATAGCCTAAGCTGTTCAGCAATAATACGGGCTTGAGGTTCCAATGCTAAAGCCGCCGCGGTAGGAATAACTTTGCGGTGTGTACGTTCAAATAAGTGGTAACCAAGTTCTGCTTCAATATTGGCAATTGCCATACTCACTGCTGATGGCACTCGATTTAACTTTCGTGCCGCGGCCGAGAAAGATCCAGTATCTAATACAGTTAAGAAAAGTTCGATATTTTCACTATTAAAATTCATTTTGATATCAGTAGAACTGAAAGCTGTTAACTTTATATGTGATTTTAACTGAAACTAAAATAAAAAGAAGTGATAAAAGTTGAAAGATTATGCAAGGTTTAAAACGTCGTATTGTTTATGTTTCTTCATATGAAATTATTGGAATGGTGATTTCATCAGTAGGTTTGGCTCTTTTGGCCGGAGATAGTGTAGAGCACACTGGGCCACTTTCAGTGATGATTACTACTATTGCGGTAACGTGGAACTTTATCTACAACATTCTTTATGAAAAATGGGAGGCTCGCCAAGAAAGTAAGTCGCGTACGGTTAAACGAAGAATTGCGCATGCGATCGGATTTCAAATTACTTTAGTAATGTTCTTAATTCCGCTTATTGCGTGGTGGATGAATATTTCTCTTGTTGCCGCATTTTGGTTAGATGTTGCATTTATTATTATCATTCCAATTTATACATTCATATTTAATTGGACATTCGACAAGTTATTTGGATTACCTGCCTCTGCACAACCAAGTACTGCTCAACAGTAGAAAAATATTAATGAGATATCAAAGTGTTATTTTAGACTTTGATATCTCGTCTTAACATTATTTTACTCGTTCAAGTTGAAGAGCTTTTGAAATTTTTATTTGAGCTCTTTTGGCAAGTACATAATATAAAACTGCAGTGGATAACAATCCCACTAGCCAAGATAAATCGACTCCACCCAACATTTCGGCAATTTGTCCTTTATAGAATTTACTATCAATAAAGGGCAACTGAAGTAAGATACCAATACAA
Organism: Acinetobacter sp. OYA S30; assembly: GCF_033599315.1. Lineage (NCBI taxonomy): Bacteria > Pseudomonadati > Pseudomonadota > Gammaproteobacteria > Moraxellales > Moraxellaceae > Acinetobacter > Acinetobacter sp. OYA S30. The sequence continues at coordinate 111,714 of NZ_JAWVAV010000005.1, read as the reverse complement.
TAACAAGCGATTCCAATCGTGTTCCAGCGGCCATATTTACCATTTGGGTCATATAAGGCATTTACATCGCATTCTTCTTTAGAAATAAAATAGTAATCAACTAAATTAATTGCACTCCAAGGAATGAAAAATGTAAGAAGAAACAAAATAAAAGATTTGAATGCGCTTAAAAAAGTATGTTCACCTACAACTGCAATAAATGTTGAGATAATTACCATCGCAAGAACAATTGTAAGTCGCGTTAATTTTGAAATTTGAGCACTTGGCTTAAAACTGTTCCAAATGGTCGCAATACACATAAAACTGCCATAAGCATTAAGTGTAGATAAAGTGACCTTTCCGAACGCAATACTAAAATATAAAAAAGTAATCACAAGAGCGATTGGATTCATGCCTACGACGTACTGAACTTCATTGCCAACAAAGCCACCATTCGAGACTTGAGCAATGAATACACCGAGCATCATTGAAATTTGGGAGCCTATTAAAGACCCAAGCCCAACTGCCCAAAATACGCGTGTTGAAGAGGTTTTTGTAGGAAGATAACGAGAATAATCTGCTACATAAGGTCCAAATGAAATTTGCCAAGAAGCAGAAAGAGAAACTGCTAATAAAAATGATGACCAGCTAAAATGCCGTACAGCAAGCAATTCTGAAATATTAGAGAGAGCTAAAATTTGAGTTAAAATAATAACAAAAGCAATTAAACCAATAACACTTGCAACTTTGCCTACCCAATGAATTAAACGATAGCCAATTGTCGCAAATATAATAATAAAACAAGCATAGATTAAAATACCTGTTGTATTACTCACCTGTGCTAGATGAGCAATTGCTTTACCTGCGAGTACCTCACCAGTGGCCGTAAAGCCAATATACATAAGACAAACAAGAATGATGGGGATACAGGCACCATATACCCCAAATTGGACTCGACTCGAAATCATTTGTGGAAGGCCGAGTTTTGGACCTTGAGCTGCGTGTAAAGCCATGACGGCAGCACCAAAGCATTGTCCAATAAAGAGGCCAATGATTGACCAAAATACATCACCACCTAATACGACGGCTAATGCACCTGTAACAATAGCTGTAATCTGTAAATTGGCCCCGAACCAAAGCGTAAATTGGGCAAATATACTGCCATGCCTTTCATTTTCAGGAATAAAGTCAATACTTCGGTTTTCAACAAATCCGCTTTTCGATTTCCCAGCTGATGAGTCCATAACACTCTCCTTATCCTTTAAGAGCTTTTCTATTATTAGATCCATTTATGTATAAACAAATACAAACATGTATATACAAGTTATTTGAGAAAGAAGCAAATGGTTTTTTGAGCCGATACCTTAAAATTTTTTTGTTTGTAAATTAAAACGAGTTGAGAAAACGAAACTGATGTTATGACTATTTTTATAAAGATGAGTCTGTTTGATCCGTAAATTCAGTTTATAAAAAAGCCCTCCATTGAGGGCAGATAATCAGACTTCTGCATCAAGGATTGCTTGAAAAAATACAGGTAACTCCGAAAATTGAACTAATTGTGTTTTATCAGCGTGTTTGTAATAGTACTGATAGTGGGGTGTTTCAAAACCACTATCAAGATATTGGGTTGCATCAGAAAATTGGGCTTTTGCAACGGGCTTATCCTTTTTAAATTTAACAATAATAGGATTAACGGAATTTAATTTAACAGGAACACCATTCTCGAATTTGGCTGTTTCAATGAGTAGAGATATTTTAAAATCACCAAATACTACACAAAACTGTCCTCCATTTTCTGTTTTAATTTCTCGATCATGAAAAAGTTCTTTAAATAAATTTTTTAATGATTCTCTATGCTTGTCTAAAGCTAACTGAAAATCATGATCTTGCTGTTCTAGTTTCTCTTGCTCTTCTTTTAGCAATTTGGCCTGTTTTTCGATAGTTGTAAAATCCAAATTCATCTTAATTCTCCTTGTTGTGTTTTAAAACTATATATGGCAACCATTTGTTAAGTTTTAAAGAAACATACATTCTTTGTTACAACGCAATAATTAAGATGAATTTGTGTGATCATTACTTTGTGCAAGGCTTAGCTATAAGTGCAGGACGTTTAATCTGAATAAATCCTCCACTACTCATCACGCCAAGCATGACTAAAGCTGTGCCTATAAGTTGCCAGATATTAAGTGATTGACCAGCTAACAAGGCAACTAACATACTAAAAACCGGAACAAAGTTAAAAAAGATTGATGCTCGGCCTGCACCTAGTTTTTGAATACCATTAAACCAAAATAAATAAGCAATCATGGTAGAACAAATAATGACGTATCCCATAGCTAAGTGTGCAGTGATAGGCGCCATAGCAATTGCTTGAGAAGGGTGCTCAAAAATTACACTTAATATGATTAAAGTCAAAGCACCGAACATCATGGAAAAGGTTGTGGTCTCTAAAGGTGTAGCATTTTTTACATAACGGCGTGATAGCACATTCGCTAAACAAAAACTGACACCACCTAGTAAGATGAATAAGTCACCGATTGCTATTTTTAAGTGTAGTAGCGTTGAAATATGGCCATGACTAATAACAAAAAGTACACCACTTAAGCCAAATACAACACCAATAGACTTATTAAGTGTGAGTTTTTCTCCATCAAGTAAAATTGTTAACAGTAAAGTAATTAAAGGTGTTGTGGCCATGATTAAAGCGCCATTGACTGCTGAGGTGGTTTGTAAACCATAGAAACAGCCTAGGTTAAAACCGGCAATACCTATAATTCCAATAATAAGATAGATAGCTAAATTTTGCCGTAATGCGGCCCAACGTAGCTTTCCTATAGCTGCAAAAAGAATAAATAGGCCAAGGCTTGCAATTGTAAAACGTTCAGCTGCTGCTGAAAGAGGTGGCATATATTGAATCACATAAGACATCGCATTAAATGCCGAGCCCCAAAACAGCATTGTGATTACAACACCAGTATAGGCATACACCATTGATTTATTCATGATTGGGCTCCGAAAAAGAATGTCTTTATTCTGAGTAATCACATAAAGGTGTACAATTCCATATTAATTCATCTCTGATGTGAAAATTTGCACAATGATTGATTGGGAAAATTTACATTACTTTTCAGTTTTTTCTGAAGAGAAGACACTTTCAGCTGCTGCAAGAAAGTTAGGTGTTGACCATGCTACTGTTGCAAGAAGAATTGCCCAGTTAGAAGATAATTTAAAACTAAAATTAGTGGACCGTAGACCTCGTACTTATATTTTAACTTCAGAGGGGGAACGTCTGGCCAAAATCGTGACACGTATGATGGAAGAAACATTTTCTATTGAACGTCTAGCTCAGGCAGGACAACAGGAAATTAGTGGAGTAGTTTCGGTAAGTCTACCGCCAGCTACGGCTGCACATTTGGTAATGCCTCATCTTGGTAAGTTTTATCGTCAATATCCTGAGCTACAATTGAGAATACTCGGTGATGTTCATTATGCCTCCTTACAGCATCGCGAAGCAGATATCGCAGTTCGCTTTGGACGCCCTAAAGATGATTATCTAATTGCACGTAAAGCTGGTGAAGTTCCTTTTGGCATATATGCAGCCCAAGAATATTTGGATGCTATACAAGAAGAAAACTATGAATGGATTTGCGTTGAAGTTGGTGGAGTTCAAGGACAAAAACAGCAAAAGCTAAAACAACGGTTAAATTATAAAGAGCCGGTTATGGTTACGAATCATCCTGAGCTTCAATGGCGGGCTACTTGTGGAGCAGTTGGCTTAGCTGTACTACCTAATTTTTTAGGCCAGCAAGGTCATTTAGTAAAATTACCTGATGATGACCCAATGAGTGCTGAAATTTGGTTAGTTATTCATGAAGATCTGCGGAGTAGTCCTGCAGTAAGAGTAGTGATGGATTTTCTTTTAGATTGTTTTGAACCTTTTCGTGTTTAATATTGCTTAAGCCTTGACTTCAATTAGCTTAATTAATTTTTATTGATCAGGAAAACTTCCTGCATCTTCTCTTGCTTGCTTTAAGGCTAGAAAAAAACACAGCAGAAAAAGTAAACCAATAAAAAATAAGAAAAAATCTAAATAACTAATACCTAAACCAACTCCGAAAGCCCCTAAACTTAATAATAAAATACAAAATATTTTCCAAATAATGAGCATGTGGTTTTGTAATAAAAACTTGAAGTTAGACTGTAATTGAAAAATATTTCCAGATATGTGTTTGTTTTTTTTCTTATAGGTTATGTAAAGCTTTATAATTTATCGAATTACATAATATTTACTTTTAACTAAACCCTCCTATTTGAGCACTTTTTAATTTTACTATACATTCGTATATATAAAATTTATGTTTTTTGAATTAATAGAATGATAATTCTTTAGAAAGCCTGTAAAATGAAAATCGTAAACTTTATTTTTAACTTATTTTCATTTAAAATTAATGGGTTAAATAAATTTATCAAACTTTTGTTAAAAAAAAGACTTGATATTTAAGCTAAATTTTGAAATTATAGTCATGCAAATTGTGATCTATTTCCCACAATTTGTATTTCAGGTTAAGTGGTTATCACTAATGCTCATTAGCTTTTTTCGCTTATGAGCATTTTTTTAATTTATTTATTAGTAAAATTTAAAAAATAATGTGTATGATCATTTGACTTTTTTAGTATTAATTAAAAATTATTCATTCTATAAAGCCTACTACTTACTACTAAGATCTAGTGTTTAGAAGAAGTACTAATCATATTGGATCGTTACCGTTGCATTAGCTTTGACTTCACCGGCTGTTACATTCGAAGCAGTTTGATAATAACGCGCTGTTAAAGGAATATCGTACTGTACTGTCTGGTTAGAACTTACTGTACCAATATCTAGTTTGTTTCCTTTTCGAATAGAATTGTTCGCGCCATTCATATTCCATAACAATTCAACACCAACTCCGTTCGCTTTAGTTGAGTCAGCAGCACTGTTATTAATAACCTGACTATTTGAAGTGTCAGAAATGTAGTCAAAGCTTAAACTCAGTGTATTACTCGTTGGTACACCCGAGTTATTTTCCCCACCATTACAAAGAATCGATAAATTAAAGTTTTTCTCACCTTGAGTTGATCCAATAGCTCTAAAACCTGACTTCATCACAGTGGGAAGCTGAACAACCGTATCTATGCCGTTTTGAATTTCACAAGAAGATGATGCAATAAGAATAGGGGAGCTGCTTAATACTGTAGTCGTTAAGAAAGGACGATTTTGTTGTCCTGTTACATAATAGGTACTGTAACGACCAGCAACTAATGCACCTGAACCTGTAGTTGCAGCAGTTTTAATCACTTCCATGACAAAATATCCTGGTGAAAGCGTATATGTTGTATTAGGAGTCAAGGTACGTTTATAAGGGTAATATCCAGAAAAATCTGTAGAGTCGAATGCCTCTCTATAAAGTCGAATACCTATACCCGGAATATTGGTTGCATACACATTATTTCCAATCGAGCTAACAGGATAGTTTAATGGAAGTGCCGCTGTAATTTGGTCACTGGCACGGTTGCAAGTTGCAGTAGAATTATTGGGTGAAATAGTAAAAGTATTCTTTTGGAGAACTGTTCCGATTGGATCGGTCGGGCGTACTACAATAGTCCCAATCGTCATTGGAATATCGACTGTGGTAAAGCCCTTGCTTAAAGTACAGTTGGCATAGGTTTGGTTATAAATAAAAAAACTAGTGATGAGTAAACCGCTCTTTATAAGCATTTTTTTCATTTGCAGACTGCCTCTGTCATAATAATTGATTGTTTTTCCTGTAAGATTTTTGATTGAATGTCATAATCAAGTTGACATTCTTCACTATTACTTTGTCCCCATTTCACATAAAGATGATCTTGAGTTAGGGGAGTACGTAAATAAATCCGGCTACCTTGGGCTACCATTCCGACTATTTCATTGTTTTGATTAAAAACTTGTGCTGCAAATGGCAAATGGCCGCCATTAGGTGTTTGGGTGCTAATAAAAACTGCATATCCCGTTTTTGTTGAAAAGTTAACTTTAGTGATCGATCCTGCATATGGGGCAATACGATGACTTGTTTCCGTAAGTTCAACAGTTGATGGCATCCCTTGAGGGTCAAGGCTAATGTCATTTAAGCGATAGGGGGTTACATAAGGAATGACAGCATAACCTTGTTTATTAATGCTTAGACCAGAGGTATTGCCGACTCGAGCACCAGTCGCTTGAGGCGCATATACTAATACCATGGTCTGTACTTGGTCTGGGCCAAATAAAATACCTTGTGAGTGAGCGACCAAGCTTCCATTTAAATTGATCATTTCTTGTTGGTATGTATCGGACTGACCAAAAGAAGCGCCTATAGTTGTATAGTTAGTACGGTAGGTGCCATTGATATTTAGGCTTGTTTGTCCTTGATCTTGATATGAAATTGATGAGCCATAATCAAAGCGGTTTCCGATATAACCACTCATTCCTAAAGTTCGGCTATCTTCTGAAATAGAACTATTAAAATTAACGGTATTTTTTTTAAATTGAAGTGGAAAAGATAAAGACAACAAATATTGCGTTTCGTGACCAGAATTTTGATTTTCTTGGTCAAACTCATGAGTAATTGCAGAAATACTGTAAGTCAGATCTTTAAATTGATTACTATATCCAAATTGGAATTGTTGATTACGATTAGGCTGGTTCCAATAATTAATCCACGAGCCTACTAAATAAAAATTACCCCATTGATTTGGTAGGCCTTGGTTTAATGTGATCTGAAATTCACTTTTTTGTTTCCCCACGGAAAAGCTATCAATATCTTGTTGTTGCAAGTCACGAATTAAAATTGAATCGCGTAATTTCAAATAATTTTCTGTGGAATATCTATACGTAGCTAATGTTAAATTGGTGTTGGTTGGAGTAAATAGTCGGTTATAACTTAAACGATAACTTCGTCCTTTAAGTGTGGGCTTTTGTTCGAACTCAGCTGACGACTGAGTTGCATCAAATGAAATTGCACCGATTGGGGTTGCAAATGCGCTACCTATTAAAAAAGACTGGTAGTTTTCAGTTGCCTGAAAGCCTGTATAGCTTGTTAAATAGTTATTGATACCTCTTTGATACTTACCTTGCACTAGCCATGGTTTTAGATTGATATTGGCATCTCTAAACTGTCCCAAAGTAAAAGAATATCGGCTCATTTTAGGTCTTAGCATCTCAATGACAGAAGCATAAGGAATAGAAAACTTTTGAATTTCTCCATTTGTTTCATATATAGAGACTTGTAATTCGCCACCGAAGCCTGTGGGATAAAGATCATTAATTTCAAAACTTCCGGGTGTAACAGTCGTTTGATAAATTAAATTTCCTTGCTGACGTACCTCTACTTTTGCATTGGTTTTGGCATAACCTCGAATTTGGGGAGCATATCCGAGCATACTGTTAGGAAGCATGCGGTCATCACTTGATATGTTAATCCCACGATAAGGCAGGGCATCAAAAAAATTATTATTGGTAAAATAATCACCTAAAGTAACAACACTATTGAGCTTGGGAAAAGCCTTTTGGGCATATGTATTATTTGATGTGTAGGAAGAAACCTTTTCTTGTATTTCATTATGATCTTGCCATTTCCACTGCCCAGTATGGCGTAATTGCCAATCATAGAGATTTAGACCAACATTTGTACCCATAAACGCATGATTTGTTTCATGGTTATTATTTACAATACGATAGGCAGAAGCATTGTATGCAAAAAAAGCTGCATTTATACCACGGTCCCATAAACGTGGGTCGACATACCCTTGAGCATTCTTTTGTAAAGCTACTTGCGGTATTGAAATATCAAGTCTCAGACGAGAAGTATCAAATTGATAAAAAGCATCGTTAACCCACTTGTCTAAGTCATTACAGGTATAGGTACTACTTACTTCATGATGAAAAATTTCTGGTTTAACTCCATATTCTAAAAGCATATCTGGGGTAAAACAGGTCTTTGCATTCTCATTCGAACGAGTACTTTTAAAAACAAACTTTCGTTTTCCTAACCACTGTCCATTAATATAGACGTCAAGACTATATTCACCCGGTAAAATAGGATTGCCGTACTTAAATCGACCAATATCAATTTTCTGTGCATTTCCCACTAAAAAATTAGTATCAAAGTCAGCTTTTAAAATATTTTCCCTATTCATAATGTCTGATGCATATACAGTTAAGGGGATATTAATTGCGAGACTCAATACTAAATAATATGTAGTGCGCTTTTTAAAGCATATACTGGATATGAACCATTCTGACATCGTCTTTATGCCTGTTCATGAGTAGGTGTTTAAATTAAAAAGTAGGTAAGCTTAGAACCTTATTACTTGTTCAATTCTTCCACCATAATCATTTATATAAACAAAGCTCATATTTGTTATATTGCTATTTTTAAGTTTTATTTGATCTTCTGAAAAAGGAGAAAGCATTAAACCCTGTTTTAATAAATCTGTTTTTTGATGATTTATTTCTTGAAAAATTGAGCTTATTGTAATGTAAAAGGGAGTAGGGTTTTTAATAAGCAAGTTTTCACCATTTTTTACCCACTGAATTTTTTCACTTAATGTATTAATATTTTCTTTTAGACTTACTGGTCGATAAAAGAACTTAATTCGTGAACGTATCGCTAATTGAAGAAAATTATTGGTTAATACTTCATTATTTTCTTGTTTGTTACCTTCCGGCCTTGGTGGTATATCTAATACATTAAGCCAAAATACACTTTCTTTATTTTGGTTTAATTGAGAAGCATTAGGTAGTGCAGTAATTCGTAAAGTTTGCCCTTTAGAGGGTTCTACTCTTGAAATAGGTGGTGTAATGATAAAAGGGACATTCGCTTCATCGGGAGTTGATTTAGCGTTTCCATCATCAATCCAAGCTTGAACCAATGAAGGCGCTGTACCGTTATTGCTGAGTTGTAAGTTTACTTCTCGAGCATCTGATGGATAGATTACACGTGTACCATGAAGCACTATTTCGGCATGCCCTGTAGTAGCAATTAATGCTTGAAGGCAAGCCATTCCCCAAAAAAATTTACGACCACGAAAAAGCATGAGTCATATTCTCAATAATAAATAATAGATGAGATATAGCTTCTATTTAAAAATAGAAGCTGGTTTTAATTTATTGATAAATAATCGTGTATTTCACTTGTGACGTTACAGTACCTGCTGTAGATGCTCCAGTTGCATAATATTCAGCATAATAATTAAGATCGGCATTCCCCCCAGCAGAAACATTTACCCATTGTGAGTTATCTTGTGCACCAGAAGCACCTTTCGCAATTACAGGAATTACTGCATTGTTGCTACCCAATAATTGGATGTTGACATTGGTAGCTGCACCAGAGGTAGCTTGGTTCAATAGTCGACCAGTATTAAAATCAACTGTTGCGCCTGGTTCAAAATAAGTCGCGACTTTACCAACTGAAGCACAATTCGTTAAATTGATTTGAAAAGGTGTACGACCAGCAACATCGCCCGCATTTTTCAAAGATTGAGATGATACTGTTGGTAAATTTACAGTGAGATTTTTATCACCAGTATCAATCGTACACGTATTATCAGTTACTAAACCATTAATAGTGATCGTACCATCAGCTGCTTGTGCTGCTGCAATATTAAAAAGAGAACTAGCCACAATAAAAATAAATTTTTTCATAAAATCCCCAGAATATTCAATAAATATCGCTTTATTACTCTTCAGTGCTTTTATTCTGATCAAGTAATGCGGTGGAAATATAGCACCTTTCAAGTAAAAAACAAGAATAACATTATATTTTTATGTATTTTGATTGGTTGTTTTTTATTGATAAAAGCGGTTTTTATTTTAATTTATACCATATGGTAAAATATCATGAAATTATTTTATTTAAATTAATTTGATAATAATTTTCATTTAAGGTTTTTAATTTTTAAGAATTGATTTTTTTATTGTAATTTTATATAAATTATATATTTTTGGATAAATTAACTGGTTGATTTTTATTATTAAAATTAATTTTTATATATCGTGTAAATATATTTATTTTTTTAAGAAAATTTTAAGGTTTAATTCCTAGTGTTTTAGTTGTAATTCAATAAAAGATCATCTGGAGTTTGGTTCCATGAACAACATGAAATACACGTATAAACCGAATTATTTTTTCTTTGCTCATAAATTAGTCTTGTTTTTAAAAGACTATTTACTCAAACATCCTACTGAACAGAACACGACGTTTAATTTACAAACAATTTATGATGTCTTTAGCCACGATCTAGCCTCTAGCACAACAAATCTAGAAGGTATTCTAAACATTGCGGATGAGTATGTTTTAGAAACAGAAGAGGGCCTTTTACCATTGATTAGTAGCCACTCAATCAATTTAAAGAATCATGTACTTTCTTTAGAGTTTTCACCTAAAGCGTTAACAAGCTTATTGTCGGGGCGTTCATTAGTGAATCCGAAGGCTGCTTAGATTTTCTTTTAAGGCAGAATGAACTCATATAAAATTCATAAAATTTATTTTTAAGAGTTATTTATGAGTAAAGACTTTAAAGCCTTAACTTATATTGCGGATGATAATATAGCAGATACAGTGACTTGGCTCTTACACCATCAAGATGTTTTTGAATCTTTTCACTTTGATGTATTGAGCCAAGAATTATCGGTTACCCATGCGGCAGGTAGGGATATTATTCGAGTTGGAACCTTTCTGAACGCGACTTATGGCATATTAGTCACTTCTGTATAAATGAAAAAAGCCCTGAATGATCAGGGCTTTTCAATTTTGATGAGGTTAAGCACTCATCGCATCTACTGATAAATCAGAAACAGTTGGTTTTGGCTTTTCAGCTGTTAACCCTAATTTATTAAATAACGCTTGGTCTTTACCTTCACCTGTATTTGGCGTCGTAAGTAATTTATCACCAGAGAACAGAGAATTTGCCCCCGCCATAAATGCTAAAGCTTGATCTGAGTCACTTAAAGATTCACGACCAGCAGATAAACGAATATAACTATGCGGCATAATGATACGTGCTACCGCAATAGTACGAATCCATTCAATAACATCTAGTTTTTCAACATCAGCTAATGGTGTACCTTCAATTGGAACAAGCATGTTAATTGGCACAGATTCTGGATGAATAGGCAAGGTTGCTAATTCATGTAACAAACCAATGCGATCTTCACGGCTTTCACCTAAACCAACAATACCGCCACTACATACTTTCATGCCAGCTTGACGTACATAATCTAAAGTATTCAAACGATCATCAAAAGTACGTGTGCTGATGATGTGGGAATAATACTCGCGAGATGTATCAAGGTTATGGTTGTAATAGTCTAAACCAGCATCTTTTAGGCGTTCTGCTTGTGATTGATTAAGCATACCTAAAGTCATACAGGTTTCCATACCTAGTGCTTTAACTTCACGTACCATTTCTAAAACATAAGGCATATCGCGCTCATGAGGGTTACGCCAAGCAGCACCCATACAAAAGCGAGATGAACCTGAATCTTTTGCAGCTTTTGCTTCGCTAATTACTTTTTCAACAGCAATACGTTTTTCTGCTTCTAATTTTGAATCGTAATGTGCAGATTGAGAGCAATATTTGCAATCTTCAGGACATTTACCCGTTTTAATAGATAAAAGGGTGCTGACCTGAATTGTATTGGCAGTGAAGTGCTCACGGTGTACTTGTTGAGCCTTAAAAACTAAATCCAAAAAAGGTTGTTCATATAGAGCTTGGATTTCTTCACGAGTCCAATCATTACGTAGAGTCATTGTCATATCCATGATGATGGCATTAATTCACTATACATAATCATACAGAATTCGTATTAAAGCTATAGGGCAAAAAACATCATTTTTTTAATTTGATAGCTAAAGTTGATTAAGTTGCTGTTCAATTGCCCAATCAATATGCACATTGACGATTTCGTCATGTAAGCTTTTGCCTTTGTTTAGCTGATCTACAATTTCTTTTGAGTACGGTGCGTTGCCTAAACCGATAGCGATATTACGTTTGAAGGATTGATAACCTGTACGTCGTATTGGGCTGCCTTCTGTATTGGCTAAAAAAGTAGCTTCGTCCCACTGCCAAATATCAAGCAAACTAATATTATCTAAACCATGTCTAGGATTGAAATCGGGAATAGACGCTGTTTTAGCAAAACTATTCCACGGGCAAATTAATTGGCAGTCATCACAACCAAATATCCGGTTACCAATGCCTGCGCGTAATTCTTCTGCAATGATTCCTTTATATTCGATGGTGAGATAAGCAATACAGCGTCTAGCATCTAACATATAAGGTTCGACAATCGCTTGTGTCGGGCAAATATCAATACACGCACTACAAGAACCGCAGTGAGAAGTAGCAGGTTCATCAAAAGGTAAGTCAAGTGATGTAAATAGTTCACCTAAGACAAAGAATGAACCTGACTTTTTATGAATGAGTAAAGTATGTTTACCTGTCCAGCCCATCCCAGCACTTTCAGCTAATGATTTCTCAAAAATAGGTGCCGAGTCTGCAAAAGGGCGGGATTCAAAATCTCCCACTTTTTCACGGATACGTGTGGCTAACGTTTTTAATCTGCCACGCATCACCTTATGGTAATCACGACCACGAGCATAACGGGCAATAATCGCAGAGTTTGGTTCAAAAGGTACATATCGTGGTTTTGGTGATTCCACCAAATAATTCATACGTACGCAAATAATACTTTTTGTTCCAGGCACCAATAAAGTTGGATCTGCTCGCTTTTCCAGATTTTCTTCTAAATAGGTCATATCTGCATGATAACCACGTTCAAGGTATTCTAAAAAACGTGGCATTTGCTCTTGAGCATCTGGTTTGGCAATGACACAATCAGCAAAACCCAAGTCTAATGCTTGAGCTTTGATCCATGCTTTTAATTCATGTGGATCAATTTGTTGCACTGCAATGCGTGATGTGTTGGAAGATGTCATAAACCGAAAAATGCAAGAGGATAAGAATATGCAGGCGGTAGTTTACCATAGCCAAGATATCCAGGCATGGGAGCAACGTTGGTTTGCTGCGCAAAACTCATCATTAGGTTTAATGCAACAAGCAGCTTGGTCAATCACTCAACAACTCATTGTACTTTTTCAAAAACAAAATTTTAAGAATATTGCTGTTTGGTGCGGACAGGGCAATAACGCAGGTGATGGATATTTTATAGCGAGTTATTTAAAACAGGCGGGATTCCATGTAGAGATATTTGCGGCTGAGTTGGGTGAATCAACTGATTTACACCATGCTGTCGATTTTGCGAAAAAAAATGATGTTCAGGTTCACCAAGGTTTTGAGGTGAGTAAAACCTTTGATTGCCATATTGATGCGTTGTTTGGGATTGGTTTAAACCGTGAATTAAACGGTTATTGGCAACACGCTATTCAACAATTTAATGGGCAAGCTGGGCTAAAAATTTCGATTGATATACCAAGTGGTTTACATGCAAATACTGGCTCTACTTTACCTTGTGCAATACGGGCTGATCATACATTTACTGTTTTAGGGCTTAAAGCAGGATTATTTACAGGCCAAGGTAAAGAATATGCAGGGCAAATTCATTTAATTAATTTAATACCAATAGACCAAGAGCTGAAACCTCTTGCTTACTTGACGCCAACACATATCAACTTTCCTAAACGTTTGGCTTTTGGACATAAAGGAAGTTATGGGCATGTTTTGGTGATAGGTGGACATGAGCAAATGGGCGGGGCCGTCATTATGGCTGCTGAAGCTGCTTTTCATGCAGGGGCAGGCAAGGTTACGGTAGTTTGTCATCGCAACCATCATCAGGCTATTTTGTCGCGAGCTCCTAATATTATGCTGCGTGATATTAATGATTTCGATGAAGACGGTATTAAAGAAATTTTATCTCAGGTTGATGCAGTATGTTTTGGAATGGGGTTAGGTCGTGATGACTGGGCACACCAAATCTATCAACAGTGGTTTAATTATTTAAATCAGACTTCACATTTAGAAGTTGTATTAGATGCAGATGCCCTATGGTTTCTCGCAAAGCAGCCTGAAAAATTGAGTTTACATATTTATGCAACACCTCATCCGGGGGAGGCCGCTACATTACTTGGTTGTTCTACTTGGCAAATTGAAAATGACAGAATTGCTGCGATTTATGCGTTGCAGCAAAAATATGCAGGCCAGTGGGTGCTTAAAGGAGCAGGCAGCTTAATTTTAGAAGATAACTTGTATATTTGTACGCAAGGTAATGCAGGTATGGGAACTGGTGGAATGGGAGATGTGTTGGCGGGCATGATTGCAAGCTTAAAAGCCCAGTTCCACAAAGCAGTTACCCTGCATGAGATCGTAACTCTCCATGCTCAGGCAGGTGACCAACTTGCCAAACAAGGCATGCGCGGTTTACAAGCTTATGAGATGAACCAAGCAATTACTCAAGTAGTAAACCAGTAAAGCTTTAGCGTCTACGGCTACTAGAGCGGCTGCGTCCACGAGCCATACCACCTAAAGCATTCAAGACGGTCAGTTTGCTCATACTTCCTGAAGCATGGGCATGACAAATTGCAGCAGCAAGAGCATCGGCTGCATCGGCTTGAGGTTTAATGGTCAGGTTAAGTAAACGCATTACCATCATTTGTACTTGTTCTTTATCGGCAGCACCATATCCCACTACAGATTGTTTAATCTGGCGTGCAGTGTATTCTGCAACTTGTAAATCTAAATTCACTAAAGCGGCTATAGCAGCTCCACGGGCTTGACCAAGTTTTAAGGCAGAGTCGGGGTTCTGTGCCATAAAGACTTGCTCAACCGCAGCTTCAGTAGGACCATGAAATTTCACAATTCGCTCAACACCAGCAAAAATACGCTTCAAGCGCTCTGGCATCTCTTGAGTTTCCGTTCGGATTGTACCGGCATCAACAAAACGTAGTTTACTACCATCTTTTTCAATGATTCCGTAACCTGTTAAGCGTGAACCTGGATCAATTCCAATAATCAATGGCATGTGAAGACTTACTTAAATAGTTTAGAGGGTATTGTTACATAGCCAAATCGGTTCTGCATGAGTAATTTAAAGAATGCTGCTATGAATGGTTATTTTTCGGTTTTTAATCCTAAAGATTTATATTGCCCACCCTGTTTTCCATATATTCATAATGAAGAGTTTGAAATCATTTGATGTAATTCTATTTTAATGGAATACTTATCTATAATGATGGAATTGAGCTTCTTTAATGGATGATATCAATATAAGGATTGCACATCGAATACGAGAGCTGCGTTTAGCACGTGGATATACTTTAGATGTATTAGCTGCCCGTTGCCAAGTTAGCCGTTCAGCTATTTCTTTAATTGAAAGAGGAGAAACGAGTCCTACGGCAGTTGTTCTTGAAAAACTAGCAAATGGTCTTGAAGTACCTTTAACTCAAATTTTTACGAATGAAGCAGGGAATTCATCATCTCAACCGCTTATTCGTCGGAATGAACAAGCTGAGTGGCGAGATCCGGAAACTGGCTATATACGCCGTACAGTTTCACCTCCGAACTTAAAATTACCCTTCCAGATTGTTGAAATTGAATTTCCGCCTCATTCTCGAATTACTTATGAAACTAATGAAAGCTCTAGAGTGGTACAGCAGCAGCTTTGGGTCGTTGAAGGGAAAATTGAAATTCAATTAGGTGAAACTTCTTATGCATTAGGTCAAGGGGATTGCTTGGCAATGCAATTAGATCAACCTGTCATATACAGTAATCATTCAGCTCAAGTTGCTCGTTATATTTTAGTCGTTTCTAATCAACTGGTGCCCGCTCTTAAGGAATCTTTATGAACTATTCCCTCGATTCTAATTTCCGTTTAATTGATTGTAATGAAGCAGAGCATGCGGTAGCAATATTAGAAATTCTAAATGATGCGATTGTTAACTCTACCGCATTGTATGACTATGTTCCCCGTTCACTTGATTCAATGAAAACATGGTTTTCGGTAAAAAGAGAAAATGGTTTCCCTGTCATTGGGGTAGTAGATGAGTCAGGTAAGTTATTAGGATTTGCCAGTTGGGGAACATTTAGAGCGTTTCCAGCTTATAAATATACGGTTGAGCATAGTATCTATATTCATCATGAACATCGCGGTTGTGGTCTAAGTAAAGTTTTAATGCAAGCGTTAATTCAACGAGCTCAACAGGCTCAATTTCATGTGCTCATTGGTTGTATTGATGCGACAAATCAAGCCAGTATAGGCCTTCATGAGAAAATGGGCTTTACCCACGCTGGTACTTTTAAACAAGTGGGTTTTAAATTTGGGCAATGGCTTGACGCTGCTTTTTACCAACTAGTTTTGGATACTCCATTTGAACCAGTGGATGGATAGATTATCAGTTTTGAAAATAGGCAATGGCCCAGATCAAAATGGTAAAAAGTGAACTGGGCTATAAACTAACTCTATAAAATACCTAATTGTTCTAAACTTTTATAAGTAATCTCTTTTCGAACAGAGCTAGGTATTCCTTTTTTCATTTCTAAGTTAAGGGAGAACGCTACAATATTCCCTTGAGGCTGAACAACCCATCCAGTTAACCAGCCTACTTGTGGGTCTACATCCCATCCCCAACCACTTTTTGCGTATATTTTATTTCCATTCTTTTCTTCTATGAATAACATGGATTGCACTTCATCTTGGACTTTTTGGCTAAATGGAAGCGTTTTATTAGCTAGCTTGTAAGCAAATTGTGCCTCTTGCTGAGGAGTAATTTTTAAAGGACCCACCAGCCAAAAATTATCGACTTGGGTACCGATATCTGCATTGCCATAACCAACACGCTTCACTTCATTAGACATGAGTTCAAGTCCAATACGACGAGCTAAATCTTGATAAACCGGAATAGCGGAAGCTTTCATAGCATCGCCTAGGGTCATGTCCTTTTCCCATTCTGGGAACAGCCTTTTTTGCCCGTTCCACTTAAATACTTCTGTGGTGGTTGCCTTATGGTGCTCAAGGCCGATCAAAGCATTAAGCATTTTGAAGGTCGAAGCAGGTACATACTCGGTCGAAGCACGAGCAAGATCATTACCATAGCTTTGTTGAGTTTGACCTTGATGGATAACTAAAACACCCGTAGTGTGTGCTTCGTTAAATAAATTTTTAATTTTCTCTGCTTTGTCATCAGATTTTGAAGCACTGTGATTTGGATTAGCAGTCACTATATAAGGTGAGCAGGCTGAAATAAAAATAGCGCTTGTTATAAGTAAGAGTGCTTTAATGTTCATAAGACTTATAAAATTGAATTTGAAGTTTAGCTAATTAATGTAACTTGAGTAGATCAATTATTAGATATCAAAAATGTAAGTTAAATTTTATAAAAAAGCTGCTAATAGATAAAAGCATCAGCCAATTCATGAAAAAATTGCAATCTTGTAGAAAAAACACTTGATAAAGTTGATATAGCACTCATTAATAATAGAGTATGACTGTTTTATTAAGTTAGAATCAGTCTTATTTATAGTATTGCAGAACCTTAGTTTAGCTATGATTTTAGGTTACAACAAAAACATTGTCTAAGCTTCGCAACTAAATTTAATCCATGATTTCAAATGAAAAATGGATGAGTTTAGTTAAGTAGTAACAACTGCAATGAATTTTCTTTTTGAGATAGATAAAGTTTTACATGAATTTACTTCTTATTGTGGTTCTGGGCGCGATTGTTGAAATTGCCGTATGGATTGGCGTAGCACAGTTCATCAGTGGATGGTATGTGTTTTTCTGGTTCATTATTGCTTTCTTTATTGGTCTAACGCTTATTCGTAATAGTACGGCTGGTATTATGCCGCAATTACAACAAATGCAGATGACTGGACAATTGGGTAATGATCCGACTGTGACTAAAAAATTAGCTTATGCTTTTGCTGGTTTTTTATTAATGTTGCCAGGTTTGGTATCGGATGTATTAGCGCTCTTAATTCTTATTCCGGGCGTGCAAACTGCGTTTCGTAATATTGCAATGAGAACACTCGCAAAACGTCAGCAAGCCATGATGAACAAAATGATGGGCGGCATGGGTGGTGCAGGTGCTGGTCAAAACCCATTTGCAGATTTAATGCGTCAAATGCAGGATATGCAGAATCAACAAGGTGGTGGTAGCCAATATCATGATTCTAGTATTATTGATGGCGAAGCGAGAGAAGTTACTCCAGACCACAAGAAAATTGAGCATAAAAATAAAGATTAATTAATCCATTATAAAAAAGGGCCTAAATCTAAAAGATTTAGGCCCTTTTTAATTTATAACAATTAATCATCTGAAGTTTCAGAAATATCTGCTTTTGCTTGAATCATCTCGTTTTGATTATCTTGGAGCTTAGTTTGAGGTTGATACTTGTTTGAAGGCAGAGCTACTTGCTTGTTTTCAGATTGTTGATATTTTCGGCTTCTATTGGCTCTTTCACGAAAGCCACCTTTATTAATGAGCTGTGTCATAAATTCGCCTAGAAAATAAAATATGTTTCTATTTTAACAAATTCAACGAAATATCAAAATAAGAAAAATAGTGCTAAAAAAATAATATTTAGTCTATCTCTTTGTATAAATTAAATATTTGAAATTTGAACGGATTGTTCATTCAGATTGAATTATCTTTTCATTTCACATAGGATAAATATAAAGGATGTATAAATTTAAAAATGTAGCAAACCTATTAAAACAACAACGGTTGAAGTGAGGGAAGGAGGGTTACCTATGCTATATCAATATCATTGTGCTTGTTGCGACAAAGTTGTGGCATCAACTGATAAATCATGTCCATATTGCGGTTCACACCATATTCGTAGTCCATATGGCCTATGGATGTTTTGCGTGATGGCTTGTCTAGCAGTTGTTGTCGTATTCAAAGTTGTTCATCTTTATATCCAGAATCATCAAGATACACCTGTGCAATCGACTCTGTTAGATGTATTAAATGAAGGTGATAAGAGCACAAAACAATAATATTGCTTAATACTCACTACATGCCTTTAAATAATGTATGTTGAAGGGGCTGTTGTTTAATTTTAATCAAATACAAAAATAATAAAAAAGCCCGCTGAAGAGCGGGCTTTTAATATAATCAGCTTAAAGGCCTGCGGCATCTTTAAGTGCTTCAACTTTATCGGTTTTTTCCCATGTAAATGCAGTATCTGAACCTTCACGACCAAAGTGGCCGTAAGCAGCTGTTTGTTTATACATAGGTTGAATTAAGTTAAGCATGCGAGTAATACCAAACGGACGTAAATCGAAATGTTCACGTACTAACTGGATAATTAACTCATCAGAAACTTTTGCAGTACCAAAAGTATTGATTGAAATAGAAGTTGGCTCTGCAACACCAATTGCATAACTCACTTGAATTTCACATTTGTCCGCAAGACCAGCAGCAACAATATTTTTAGCTACATAACGACCAGCATACGCAGCTGAACGGTCTACTTTAGATGGATCTTTACCAGAGAATGCACCACCGCCGTGACGAGCCATACCGCCATAAGTATCAACGATGATTTTACGGCCAGTTAAACCACAGTCACCCACAGGTCCACCGATAACAAACATACCAGTCGGGTTAATGTGGAATTTAGTTGCTGCATGGAACATTTCAGCAGGAATGATCGGTTTAATAATTTCTTCAATTACAGCTTCTTTAAGCTGAGTTTGAGTAATTTCAGGATCATGTTGTGTAGAAAGTACTACTGCGTCTAAACGTACAGGTTTGCCATTTTCATAAGCAAAAGTTACCTGACTTTTTGCATCTGGACGTAACCATGGTAATGCACCAGAACGACGAAGTTCAGCTTGGCGTTCCATTAAACGGTGAGCATAAGAAATAGGGGCTGGCATAAGCACGTCGGTTTCACGGCTTGCATAACCAAACATTAAACCTTGGTCTCCAGCACCTTGGTCTTCAGGTTTTTGGCGGTCTACACCTTGTGCAATCTCTGGTGATTGTTTACCAATCATGTTGATTACAGCACAAGTTGAACCATCAAAGCCTAAATCTGAATGGTGATAGCCGATACCGTTAACAGTTTGGCGAACAACAGCTTCTACATCAATATTCGCAGTTGTTGTGATTTCACCTGCAAGTACAACAGCGCCTGTTTTTACCAGTGTTTCACAAGCAACACGTGCGTATGGGTCTTCTTTTAAGATTGCATCCAAAATAGCGTCGCTAATTTGGTCGGCCATTTTATCGGGATGACCTTCGCTTACAGATTCCGAGGTAAAAACAGCGTACTCGCGCATGAAAGTCCTATCTTGGTTATTTCAAAAAGACATAATATGTTACATCGACTTGAGCTTGAGGACCAGTTCATACTGACTAAAAAGCATGAATTTCTTTCATTTCTACTATGTTTTAATTGATATGTGTATCAGGGAAATTGATATAGATAGATGAAAATTAATCATTTTTATATTAGAGTTTTAATAAAATGTTTAAATTTTAAACATTTGATTTTGTTAAATATTAATAAAGAAAATTTAGACTATGAAGTGAAAAGCTATAAATAAAGAAAATAAATACAACTCTATATGCTGATTACGAGGAAGAAGCTTACAATCGTTGAGCATGGAAATAAGTATAAATACTATTGTTTTACACAGTTTAAGAATCTAAATGTTTTTTGAGTAACCAAGAAATAGTTAAAAATAAAGAAATATACAGTGTTGGGGTTTACCCCTAGGCGTTTTTTTAAGACAATATAGCGGCATTGAATGGTTATTCATCTTCTTCTTTTCATCAATCTATTAAAATTGGATTCTGATCTATGACGACCCCTTTAAACGAACGTCGTATTGCAAACGCAATTCGTGTATTGGCAATGGATGCTGTGCAACAGGCAAACTCAGGGCATCCGGGTGCTCCAATGGGGATGGCAGATATTGCTGATGTCGTCTGGCGCGAGTTTTTAAATCACAACCCAAATAATCCACAATGGGCAAACCGTGACCGTTTTGTTTTATCAAATGGCCATGGTTCAATGTTGCAATATGCTTTGCTTCATTTAACAGGTTATGATCTTTCAATTGAAGATTTAAAACAATTCCGTCAATTGCACTCAAAAACTCCTGGTCATCCTGAATATGGTTACGCTCCAGGAATTGAAACAACGACAGGTCCTTTGGGTCAAGGTATTGCGAACGCTGTTGGTTTTGCATTAGCAGAAAAAACTTTAGCTGCTCAGTTCAATAAAGATGACTTAAAAGTAGTTGATCACTTCACCTATTGTTTCTTAGGCGATGGCTGTTTAATGGAAGGTATTTCTCATGAAGTATGTTCTTTAGCAGGTACTTTACAGCTTGGTAAATTGATTGCTTATTATGATGATAACGGCATTTCGATTGATGGTGAAGTAGAAGGCTGGTTCAGTGATGACACTGAAGAGCGTTTCAAGTCTTATGGTTGGCAAGTTCTTCGTGTAGATGGCCACGATGCTGATGCGATTCGTCAAGCAACAGTTGAAGCTAAAGCAGAAACTCAAAAACCAACGATTATTATTTGTAAAACAATTATTGGCTTAGGTTCTCCAAACAAGCAAGGTAAAGAAGACTGTCACGGTGCACCACTGGGTAAAGATGAAATTACCTTAACTCGTGAAGCTTTAGGTTGGACTGAAGAAGCATTTATTATTCCTGCTGATGTATATGCTGCATGGGATGCTAAAGCAAAAGGTAATGAAGCTGAAGCAGCTTGGAATGAAGTGTTTGCTCAATACCAAGCAAAATATCCAACGGAAGCAGCTGAGTTACTTCGTCGTATTAGCGGTGACTTACCAGCAGAATTTTTAGCTCAAGCAGATGCATTTATTCGTGAAACAAATGCTAAAGCTGAAACTGTAGCAACTCGTAAAGCGAGCCAAAACACATTACAAGCATTTGGTCCTTTATTACCTGAATTATTAGGTGGTTCTGCGGACTTGGCAGGTTCTAACTTAACACTTTGGAAAGGTTGCCAAGGCATTCAAGAAAACCCGGCTGGTAACTACGTGTATTATGGTGTACGCGAGTTCGGTATGACTGCAATCGCTAACGGTGTTGCATTGCATGGTGGCTTCATTCCTTACGTTGCAACGTTCTTAATGTTTATGGAATATGCACGTAATGCAGTACGTATGTCTGCATTAATGAAGCAACGCGTGATTCATGTATATACACATGACTCAATCGGTTTAGGTGAAGATGGTCCAACACACCAACCAATTGAACAAATTGCTTCTTTACGTGGCACACCAAACTTAAATACTTGGCGTCCTGCTGATACTGTAGAAACAGCAATTGCGTGGAAATCTGCTTTAGAGCGTAAAGATGGCCCTACAGCACTTATTTTCTCTCGTCAAAACTTACCATTCCAAACGCGTACTGAAGAGCAAATCCAAAATGCGGCAAAAGGTGGTTATGTTCTTGCTCAAGAGAAAGGTGAGTTGAAAGCAATTATTATTGCTACTGGTTCAGAAGTTTCTTTAGCAATGGAAGCTTATGCTCAACTTGAAGGTGTTCGTGTTGTTTCTATGCCATGTGCAGAAGAGTTCATGAAACAAGATGCTGCATATCGTGAAGCAGTATTACCAGCTCATATTCGTGCACGTGTTGCTGTAGAAGCTGCTCATGTTGACTACTGGTGGAAGTTTGTTGGTCTTGATGGCAAAGTAATTGGTATGACAACTTATGGTGAGTCAGCACCAGCAAAAGATTTGTTCCAATTCTTCGGTATTACAACTGAGGCTGTAGTTGCTGCGGTAAAAGAGTTAACTGCTTAATCTTTTGAGCAGAATAAAAAGCGTCCCGATTGGGGGCGCTTTTTTTATGGTCTATTTAAATGTTAAGTTCAGTTTGGATCGTAATATTAGAAGTTAAAAGCTTATGAATAGGGCAGTTTTCAGCAACTTTTAATAATCTTTTATGCTGATCCTCAGTAAATTCACCTTTTAGAGTAATTTTACGCTCAATATTATTTTGACCTGCTTCTGGATCACCATTTGGATTTAATGCTAAATCAACTTGTACATGCTCAATTTTGATGCCTTTGTGATTTGCATACATCTCTAGTGTAATTGTAGTGCAAGCTCCTAAAGCCGATAATAGAAGCTGAACCGGATTTGGAGCTGTATCTTGTCCACCTTTATCGGTGGGTTCATCTGCAAACCATTGATGACCCGAAGGATCGGTAAGTGTTACTCGATAAGGAGTTGAAGTACTTTGTGCTTGGGCAGTGTTAACCATGTTTTACCTTGTTATTTATCAATAAAATCGTAGTAAAAATTAATAAATCTGAAAGCTTCGAATAAAAGAATACCTATACTTTATAATATGGTTTTTGAATAACAACTGTAACGCTTTTATTGTTGCATGGATGAAACATATCGTTTTATAAAGAATAGTGAATTAAATTACTTGATGTATACACTAACGACTATATCAATAAAGGATACGAAAAATGCATCTTAAAACATTAAGCTTCGGTTTAGCAGTAGCATTGGCAAGTACAGTTACATTAGCTGCACCAGTGGACTATAAAATTGATCCAACACACACAGCTACTGTTTTCTCGTGGAATCACTTCGGCTTTTCAACTCCAAGTGCTAACTTCTCAGACATCCAAGGTGTAATTAAAGTTGATAATGCTAAACCAGCAAACTCATCTGTAAATGTGACCATTCCTTTAAGCAGTGTGAATACAAACGTACCTGCTTTAGATAAAGAGTTCCAAGAAGAAGCTTGGTTTAATGCGGCTAAATACCCAAACATTACTTTCAAAAGTACGAAAGTAGAAACGAAAGACAAAAAGCATTTCAAAATTACTGGTGATTTGACTGTTAAAGGTATTACTAAGCCAGTTGTACTTGATGCTGTCTTAAATAAGCAAGGCGAGCACCCAATGGCAAAAGTTCCAGCGATTGGTTTTAACGCGACAACTTCGTTCAATCGCTCTGACTTTGGTTTAGGTAACTATGTGCCGAATGTAGGTGATAAGATCACTGTAAACATTACAACTGAAGCAACTGCGGCTAGTGCAGCTAAAAAATAAGTTGTAAGTTTTCTAAAAAAGTCCTCAACTTGAGGACTTTTTTAATTAGATAGTTTCTTTTTTATCTGGTTCTATAAAGACTAAAGGTGAGGTTGGGTCTATATTTCTTTTTTCGGCTTTTTCTCTTAGAAATTGATAAGTCGGAATATTCATTTTTGCCTGATCACGTAATTTCTTTTTTATATAAAGAACAAGAGCAAAGCAGGTGGTTGCTACGGTTAGCATCATGCCATTCATATAGCTCATGATTGAGCTCACGTAACCAATGGTGGTTAAACGATGCATCATTCGCTCAACTTGAGTACTACTTTCTATACCAGTAATCGCCCAACTGCATAAATGCTCACAATTATTAATAATCAAATGATAATGGTTTTCATGCATACGTGAACGCATACGTCGTACAACAACTTTTCCTCTGTAGCGTGGTGCATCATAAGAACGTACATGAATTTTTTTGCCATGAGAAAAGGCATCTAGGGAAGTGATTTCAATGGGCCGTTTTTTGATGAAATGTGCGAGGCCTGAATAATGAATAACTCGACCTCTCCCAGCATAGATACCATGATGGCTATAGCCGAGATGTTTTACAATAAGATGAGCCCCTAAAGGGTAGCGTTTATTTGTTTGTTGCATATTCACGCTGATCCAATAAAGTTTAATCACTTTTATACAAAGCTGTGACTATTATAACGAATATAGTTGTGTTCTAGTGTATTGATTAGGTGGAATAAGCGACTTTCGGGTATATATCACTTCAAACATTTTTTAGTTAATAAAGTGTCTTTATGAAAATAAAATGACATCTAAGGTTTGGCATTAATGAAAATACTAGTACTGTGTATCGTGAACTTCATAATCTTTACACAATCCGCTTTAGCACTAGAGTATCGGCAGATTAGAAATACTACTGATGATCAGTTTGAGGTAATTGAAATTTCTAATTTAGAACAATTACGCTTATTTTTGAAAAATCCGCAAACTCATCAATATTATAAAAGTTTCGACAATATTCAATATCAACTTAAAGCATGTGAACAGCTTACTTTTGCGATGAATGGAGGCATGTTCCATTCCGGTTTTTCTCCAGTAGGACTATATATTGAAAACGGACGAGAGAACCAACCTTTAAATGAAGATAAAGGCTGGGGAAACTTCTTTTTGCAGCCTAATGGAGTTTTAGCATGGAATGACAAACAAGCCGTTATATTGACAACTGAACAATATAAAGCAAAAGTTTTTCAACCCGATTATGCTACGCAGTCCGGCCCTATGTTAGTGATTAATGGCAAAATAAATCCCTTATTCCTAGCAAATAGTGATTCAAAGAAAATACGTAATGGGGTAGGTATAAAAAATAATAAATTGTATTTTGTGATATCTAAAAATAGAGTGAATTTCTATAGTTTTGCTCAGTTCTTCCAAAAAAATCTTGAAGTCGAGCAAGCTCTATACCTTGACGGTTCTATCTCTAGTTTATATTTGCACAAGAATAATCGAAATGATAAAAGATTTAATATGGGGCCTATTATTGGATGGGTGGATCAGGCAGATTGTAGACCCAAGTAAAATATAAAAAAGCCAGTACAAGACTGGCTTTTTAATTAATGAATAGATGGTTTTTGAGTGAGTTCATTTAACTCTTTTCGGCTATAACCACGGGAAATAAGAACTTTCTTGATTCCCTTAATGACATCTTCATCAGTCGCTTGCGCAAGCGCACTTAGAAGTTGTTCATTAGTTTTACATGAGCAGTCATTTTCAACACAAGCAGTTTGGTTTTTATGCTCGTTATGCTGTTGATCTGCCAAGAACAGCTTTTGCCAAAAACTCATAGAGCCTTCATATACAACCTAACATAGCTCGAAATATAGCCAATATAAATTAAAATACAAGACTCTATATGTGATAAATCCACCAGTTGAACTAGAGAATTTTCGATAGTAATGGTCGAGTTAAACGAAATTATGACGAATAGATGACTTGATATTTTTTTAAAATTTAAATACTTAATTAAAAGACCTTGAAAAATAAGGAGATATTTTATCTCCTTATAAAATAGGGTTACATTGAAAAATTTTGTTTAAATCTTCTCAAGTAAGACACCAGACTCTACATGATGCGTATAAGGGAACTGATCAAATAAAGCAAACTTAGTAACGCGATGAGTTTGAGTGAGCGTTTTTAAATTTTCATATAAAGTGTCGGGATTGCATGAAATGTAGATAATACGTTCAAAGCCCTGCAATAGTTTTAAAGTTTCATCGTCAATTCCTGCGCGTGGAGGATCAACGAATACCGTATCGAAGTCGTAGCTTTGAATATCAATATCTGCTTCTTGTAGACGGCGGAATTCACGTTCACCTTGATAGGCTTGAGTGAACTCTTCAGCCGATAGGCGAGCTACTTGAATATTATTGATTTGGTTTTGTTCAATGTTCCATTGAGCTGCATAAACTGATGATTTTGCAAGTTCAGTTGCAAGCACTCTTTCAAATTTTAAAGAGAGTGGAAGTGTGAAATTACCATTACCACAATAAAGTTCTAACAGGTGTTTTTTTGATCCTTCAGCTGCATCACATGCCCATTGCAGCATTTTTTTGCAAACTTGTGCATTAGGCTGCGTAAAGCTACTTTCGATTTGTTTGTATTTAAATGAACGGTTTAAAAGTTCAAATTCTTCTACAACAAAGTCATCGCCAATAACAATTTTCTGGCCGCGGCTACGACCCATAATTTTAATATTTAACTTTTCAGCAAGTGCTTTAGCTGCTTGTTCCCATTCCTGATTAAGCTTGCGGTGATAAATCAAAGTAACTAACATTTCTCCGCTTAGAGTTGCGAGAAAATCAACTTCAAATAAACGCTGAGAAAGTAAAGAGTTGGCTTTAAGTTCTGCTAAAAGAAGCGGCATTAAGTCATTAATGCTTTTATCTGCAATAGGAAACTCATCTATGCGTACAACGGTTTTTTGCTTGCCATCGTCATTACGTTCAAACATGGCATAAAACATATCATTTTCTGTATGCCAGATGCGAAATTCAGCACGCATACGGAAATGTTGTTCAGGTGATTCAAACACTTCTAATGTAGGCGGTGTAAATTCAGAAAATTGAGTAGTAATGCGATCAATTTTAGCTTGAAGTTGTTGACGATAAGAAGAAGTCATAGACAAAGAAAATTTAGACAGAATCAAATGGTGAATGGTACCAAAAAATTGAGCTTAAAGGAGCCAATTTTAGTTAGTTATTCATAAAGAAAAAATACTTACACTAGGAGTGACTTAAAACGCGTTCAATAAAATTAGATTTTACTGCTCTATATTGGTCATGATCTAAGTGAGTGGACTCTAACTTTAATTGATTATATTCATTAATTAATGTTGGAGAAGCTATAAGCTTATCTCTAAAGGTTAAGAAAAATGTGAATATTGAACCAGTTACTACAACTTGAAAGGCAACATCATCGTTGTTGAGTGACTCGAGCATGCAAAGCTCATTTGTTCTTAATGTATTTTGCTTTTCTATAAAATTAAGCGTTTTTAACTGTTCTATTGCAAACTCAAATTGATCGGGTAGAACCTCAATATAAATGTCTAAATCACCTTTTGAGAATGCATTAGGTATTGCAGATGAACCTATATGCTCAATTTGGGCAGATGGTAGCAGAGCGGAAATTTGTTTTCGGTATAAGTTAAAAAGCTGAGTGCATTTTTTTTGGTATTGTTCTGGTTCAAAAAAAATCATTATTAAAAACTCAAATTGATAAAATTTATATATTTAAGAATAGATTATTTTATTAAACAAAAAAGCCCAAATATCGTAATTTGGGCTTTTTAGAAAATTACTTAATTATTCAGACATTGTCATTAAGCTTGCATTACCGCCAGCCGCAGCTGTATTTACGCTAATTGCACGTTCAATTACCAAACGTTCAAGTGGAATCGACTCATTTGGTTCAACATGAGTAATACCAACAATTGCGCCAGAACGGCTAGCAATTTCTTGCTGTAATGAGAAGATCTCTTCACGGTTGCCGTGATGTAAAACTGCATCAAAATCATCTGTAGTGATGTTTTTAATGGTAGTAATCGCATCAAGTACATCTTTTGGCAACGTTTGTTTATGTTTTGCCAATAATGGACTATTTGGCATTACAGCAGCTTGGCTGCCAACTGCAAAGATTGCAAGTAACTGATGCAATTGATCTTGTTCTGTATCAGCAATTGAAAGAACACGATGACGCGGCAAAATAATATATTGGTTACTTTCCCCAGTAGGGCCTTGTAACTCATAAAACTTACCAACACCAAAAGGTTCAATTTCACGGTTTGCTTGTGGTAAATGTTGTTTTGCCCAGTTTTGTAAGCTTTGATAAACCTCACGGTTAAAGCCTTCAAAAACGGTTTGCTCATTTTTTACCGCAAATGGAGTTGCTAATACTTTGTTAGAACAATGCTGCATTAAGCGATACATGTAAAGAGGGCCACCCGCTTTAGGGCCTGTACCAGATAAACCTTCACCACCGAATGGTTGTACGCCAACAACAGCACCAACAATATTACGGTTGATATAAAGGTTACCCACTTCAGCATGTTGAATTACGGTTTGGATGGTTTCATCAATACGGGTATGCAGACCCATGGTTAAACCATAACCTTTCGCATTAATTCTTGAGATGAGTTGCTCAAGTTCACCATACTTATAGGTAATGATGTGTAAAACCGGACCAAAAACTTCACGTTGTAAGTCATCAAGATTAGGAAGTTCAATTGCTGTTGGCACAACAAAAGTTCCTTTATCTAATTCTGTTTGGCTTGTTGCACCAAACATCAATTGATGTACCGGATAACCCTTCGATTTCATTTTCTGGATGTGCTGGTCAATCGTCTGTTTTGCTTCGTCATCAATAACAGGACCAATGTCAGTTTTTAAAATTGCAGGGTTACCTACGATCAACTGTTGCATTGCACCTTTAAGCATTTTAATAACGGTTGCAGCACTGTCTTCTTGTACACATAAAATACGTAAAGCAGAGCAGCGTTGACCTGCGCTATCAAAAGCAGAACTTACAACATCTAATACAACTTGTTCAGTTAAAGCAGATGAGTCAACAATCATTGCATTTTGACCGCCAGTCTCTGCAATGAGTGGAATAGATTGACCATTTTCAGATAAACGTTTTGCAACGGTCTTCTGTAAAATTTTTGCAACTTCAGTCGAGCCAGTAAACATAATGCCATCGATACGGCTATCTTGGCTGAGCTGAGCACCTACTGTTTCACCGCGGCCAGGAAGTAGCTGTACAGCACCATGTGGAATACCAGCTTCCCATAAAATCTGAACTGCTTGGGCTGCGATCAATGGAGTTTGTTCAGCTGGTTTAGCAATAACACAGTTACCACTGACTAATGCCGCAGCAATTTGACCTGAGAAAATTGCAAGAGGGAAGTTCCATGGGCTAATGCAAAGTACAGTACCTAAAGGCTGAATAACTGTATTTGCAGGAAGATTTTCAACTTGGGTTGCATAGTAACGTAGGAAATCTACAGCCTCACGAACTTCTGCAATCGCATTGGCATAAGTTTTACCACTTTCACGGCAAAGTAATACCATCAACTCTTGAATACGGCTTTCCATTAGGTCAGCTGCGCGTTTTAAGTATTGAGCGCGTTGATCCTTAGGCGTATTTGACCATTCTGATTGGGTTTGTTCAGCTGCAGTAAGAGCGATTTCGACATGCTTAAGATCAGCTTCTTGTACATAACCAACAATTTCATCATTTTGTGCTGGGTTTGTAATTGCAACAGAATGACCTTGTTCTAAAGAATCAGTATTAGCCAACAACGGATGGCTTTGCCAAATACGATTACGTAATTCTTGAGCTGTGCTATCTAAAGCTGCAAGTGGGATGTCATTTGCTAAGTCATAACCTTTAGAGTTTTTACGAAGCGTTCCGTACATATCTAAAGGTAGTGGAATTGATGGATGTTTTAAACCAACTGAACCTTCAAGCTTAGCTGCATTACGAATATCATAAATTGGAGACTGGATAAGATCTTCAACTTTAAGTGTTTTATCGGCAATACGGTTAACAAATGAAGTATTCGCGCCATTTTCAAGTAAACGACGGACTAAATAAGCTAACAATGTTTCGTGGTTACCAACCGGAGCATAAATACGGCATGGCACGCCTAATTTATTTTGCTCACGTGGACCAACAACTTGTTCATAAAGCGGCTCGCCCATACCATGTAAGCATTGGAACTCATATTGACCAGCGTAATATTTGCTTGGGTCTGCTAAATGATAGATCGTTGCTAAAGTTTGAGCATTATGCGTCGCAAATTGCGGATAAATAAATTCTGGTGCTGCAAGTAATTTTTTAGCACAAGCGATATAAGACAAGTCAGTATGAACTTTACGTGTAAAGACAGGGTAGTCATCCATACCTTCGATTTGTGCTTTCTTAATTTCGCTATCCCAATATGCGCCTTTTACAAGACGGATCATCAGACGCTTTTGGCTACGCTTAGCAAGGTCAATAATATAATCAACCACAAAGAAGCAGCGTTTTTGATAAGCTTGAATTACGAAACCAATGCCTTTCCAGTTAGCAAGTTCTGGCTCAAAACAAAGACGCTCAAGTAACTCAAGAGAAATTTCTAAACGCTCTGATTCTTCTGCATCGATATTTAAACCAATATTGTACTGTTTAGCTAAACGAGCGAGCTCAAATACTTTGCCGTAGAGTTCTTTGTGAACACGTTCAATTTGCGCACGTTGGTAACGTGGATGCAAAGCAGAAAGCTTAATTGAGATACCTGGGCCATCATATACGCCTTTACCATTAGACGCTTTACCAATTGCATGAATGGCTTGTGTGTAATCATTAAAGTAGCGTTCAGCGTCATGGTCGGTTAAAGCAGCTTCACCTAACATGTCATAAGAATAGCGGAAACCTTTATCCTCAAGTACTTTTGCGTGGTCGACAGCTTCTTCGATGGTTTCACCAGTCACAAACTGTTCACCCATCATACGCATTGCAACGTCAACTGCTTTACGGATAATGCCACGGCCACTACGTGCTAAAAGGCCAGTAAGTACACTTGAAAGACTGGTTTGCTTTGGTGTTTCCATAAGCTTACCAGTTAACATGAGACCCCATGCAGCAGCATTCACAAACATTAAGCTGCTTTGGCCAACATGTTCTTTCCAGTTACCTTGATTGATTTTATCGCGAATGAGCAAATCACGTGTTGCTGTGTCTGGAATACGAAGCAAAGCTTCAGCAAGACACATCAAAGCCACGCCTTCTTGTGAAGAAAGAGAGAATTCTTGTAATAATCCTTGAACAATACCTGCTTTACCTGAAGAGGTCTTACGTTCACGTAAATTATGGGCAAGGTTAAATGCAAGGTCATAAATTTTATGATCTAAATCATCAGATACCGCAGCAGCTTGTAATAGCTCTTCTACAGCTTCAGGTTCGGCACGTCGCCAAGCTGTATTAATGCGTTGTTCAAACTCACTTTTATCGTTGAATTCGGTGATATAGCCTTGGTGAGATTTATCCATTTGATGAAAAGTATCCATTGTGTTCATATCTATTTCCGCCAACCAGCTCTCGTAAACTCATCTTGAGTAGAGAGGTTTAGATAATTTATCATTACAGAAGAAACACCGAATAACTCACTATATTTTGCCCATTTTTTAGAGGAAAATTCAGATGAATGGCCCATTATTAAGCCTTGATCGCACCGATTTAAAAATTTTGGATATTCTTCAAACAGATGGGCGTATTTCCAACAGCAGATTAGCTGAACTCGTCAATTTGTCTCCAACAGCAGTTATGGCACGAGTACAGAAGCTCACCAAAGATGAATTCATCTTAGGTTATGAAGCTAAATTAAATCCGGTTAAGTTAAATGCAAATTTTTTGGTTTTTGTCGAAGTCTTACTTGATAAAACCACACCTAATGTTTTAGATGAGTTTATTGACGCAGTCGTGCATTATCCAGAAATCGTTGAATGCCATATGGTTAGTGGGGGATTTGATTTTTTAATTAAATTACGCAGTGGAAGTATGGAGGAGTTTCGACGTATCGCAGGGCAAGTGCTATGGCAATTACCCGGTGTAAAAGAGACTCGTAGTTATCCCGTGATGCAAGTTGTGAAAGATAGTTCAAAAATTAAAATCAAAACTAAAAATAAATAAGGGGCCGAAGCCCCTTTATTTATTTCAATGAGTTATGTACTTTCTTTATAGAGTTTATCTGCTTGCTCAAAGCGACCAGTCACATCAGAGTTTGGCGCTTTGCTGATCAAGCTTACTACGATGATGCTGATAAATGCACAGATAAAGCCTGGAATAATTTCGTAAACACCAGTGCTTGCGAAAAGGTTTTTCCAACCGATCACAACAACAGCACCTACGATCATACCTGCTAAAGCACCTTCTAAAGTCATACGTTTCCAGAACAATGACAAGATGATGAGTGGTCCAAATGCAGCACCAAAACCAGCCCAAGCATAAGCAACAAGGCCAAGAACTTTACTGTCAGGGTTACCCGCAAGCACAATTGCTAGAACGGCAATTGCAAGAACCATGATACGCCCAACCCATACAAGCTCTTTTTGAGATGCATTTTTACGAATGAAGCCTTTGTACAAATCTTCAGTTAGTGCACTTGAACATACCAAAAGCTGACAGCTTAATGTACTCATAACCGCAGCTAAAATAGCAGCTAGAATGATACCGACAATCCATGGATTGAATAAAATTTTAGTCAATTCCATAAATACAGTTTCAGGGTTTTTGCTTACTACACCTGCAAGTTCAGGGTGTTGCTGGAAGTAAGCAATACCAAAGAAACCCGCACCGACAGCACCGACTAAACATAAAATCATCCAGGTCATACCGATACGGCGAGCAGCAGGAATTGATTTTACAGAGTCGGCAGCCATGAAACGTACAAGGATATGCGGTTGACCAAAATAGCCTAACCCCCAAGCCATGGAAGATAAAACGGCCACCACACTTAAATCAGAAATGATGTTAAATGCATGTGGACGAGCAGTTTCAATAAGTGTCACAAACTGAGTTGTATCACCAATTGCGAGGTAAGTCACTATTGGAGTGAGCAAGAGGGCAAAAATCATTAAGCCCGCTTGGAAAGTATCAGTCCAGCTAATTGCTAAGAAACCACCAATACAAACATAACTGATTGTTGCAATAGCACTTAACCAGATTGCGGTGGTATATGACATACCGAATAAATTTTCAAATAAACGGGCACCAGCTACCATGCCTGAAGCACAGTAAATAGCGAAGAAAACCAAGATAATAACGGCAGAGAAAATACGAAGTATCTTTTTCTGGTCATCAAATCGACTTGTAAAATAGTCTGGTAGAGTGAGTGCATTATTTTGGATTTCAGTATGAACGCGTAATCGACCAGCAACCAGTAACCAGTTAAGCCAAGCACCGATAATTAGACCAATTGCAATCCACGCTTCAGATAAACCAGAAAGATAAATCGCTCCTGGTAAGCCCATGAGTAACCAACCACTCATGTCCGATGCGCCTGCGGATAATGCAGTAACGAAACTGCCTAAACTACGACCACCAAGAATATAATCAGAGAAGTCGCTTGTAGCACGGTAGGCAAATAAGCCGATAAGTACCATTGCTACGATGTACACCATAAACATGATGAGGGTGGGATCAAAATAACTCATAATGGATGTGTGTCCTTATATCCATAATCCGTGATTGTAACCTAATCCAGGTCGCTGTTTTCTTGTACGGCATTTCAAGAGGTTGAGATTCAACCATAAAAGAATTTTTTTGCTCTGTTATCTTTGTGATGTATTTTATGTATCTTTATGTAAACAAGTGTAACTTTGATTACATATTAAATTTAGTTTAATAAAATCAATTAATTATGAATTTAAAATAATATCAAAACTTATTAAAAAACTAATAATTTAAAAAATCTAAGAGTTAAATTCAGTTTTTTAGTTACAAAAATAATAATGACAGGATGTCTTTTAAGAAAAATTATTATTTAGATGAATAATTTCTCATCAATTTTACGCGAAAAAAATGGTTTTAATAAGAAAAAAAGAATATCAAAAGAGGAATATTAACTCGTCAATTGATTAAATAACTCGTGCATACCTTCTGTAGCCGTCATATTTAATAATTTATATTGAGGTGGAACACGAGAATGATCTGCTTGGGGATCTATATAATACGCTTTGGAATAATGAGGAATCTCATGGACCAAGGCGGCAACTGGATATACGCTTAATGTTGACCCGATTACAATAAAAATATCAGCACTTTGTACTAAACGAATTGCTTCTTCATAAGCAGGTACAGCTTCACCAAACCAAACGACATGAGGTCGAAGCGGGTAACCATTTGGACAAAAGTCCTGTTCTAAATCGAGCTTCCAACCATTAACTTCATAAAATTGAGTTGTATATTGTGCATCTGGCCCAGAACTTTTCGCTAGTCGAATATTGCCATGTAGATGTAAGACATTTTGGCTTCCAGCACGCTCATGTAGATCATCAATATTTTGTGTAATGACTTGTACATCATAATGGTCTTGTAGTTTAGCAATATATTGATGAGCTTCGTTCGGCTGGGCTTCTAAAATATTTTTACGACGTTCGTTGTAAAAGCGTTGAACTAAAGCTGGATTTCTTTCCCACGCTTCGGGAGTGGCAACTTGTTGTATATCATAATTTTCCCAGAGACCATTACTATCGCGGAAAGTACTAATTCCACTTTCTGCACTCATACCGGCGCCGGAAAATACCACAAGTTTTGTCATATGAATGATCCATTCATGAATTTGGTTTTTAAATCTGATCTATACATATATAAAAAAACCAGTTAAATCTAAACTGGTTTTTTTATTAAAAACTATATCTATATTATAGACCAGCTTCATACTCTGCATTTGTTAAAAGTTTTTCAACATCTGCAATATTGTCTGGTTTGATTTTATAGATCCAGCCTTTGCCATATGGATCTTCATTTACAAAATCCGGATCATCTTCAAGATCAGTATTAACTTCTACTACTGTACCAGAGACAGGGGCATGAATATCAGAAGCAGTTTTAACTGATTCAACAACTCCGGCTTGTTCGCCAGCTGTTACTTGGCTACCCACTTCAGGAGTTTCAACATAGACCAAATCTCCAAGCTCATCTTGTGCATGGTCGGTAATCCCTGTAATAACAAGATCTCCTTCAATTTTTACCCACTCATGTGTACGTGCATACTTCAATTCTGAAGGATGGTTCATGACAACTCCTTAAGCTTGTGTCCAATATTTTAATAACATTATAAATAGGGGTCTTTGCGCCAGTTGCTCGGACTGCGACCGCTCCAGCGTTTAAAAGCGCGACTGAAATTTGCGACATCCGAGTAACCAAGTTCATCTGCAATTTGTTCAAGACTATAATCTGTACGCGAAAGCAGAGAGGTCGCATGACGATATCGAACTTCATCTACTAAAGTAGAAAATGAAGTACCTTCGGCTGCCAATTGTCGCTTTAAGGTACGATCTGACATATGTAAATATTCTGCTACATTTTCTATGCTTAAGTAATGTTGTTCAGAATTACTTAAAATATCACGTACACGCATGGCTAGACGGCGGCGTTCGCCTAAAGCAGATAGTTCCGCTTCACATTGGTTAATAGCGATTTGACTTGCGATTGGATCGGCATTAACTAACTTAAAACCTAAATATTTTTTGTCAAAGCTAGAGATTAGATGAGGCTGGTTAAAGCGGATGGTGCTGCTTAGCTTGCTTCTATACTTATCAAAACCTTCCGGTTCTGGAAAGTCTAAATCAACATCGCCCGCTAAATCTTCAATACCCGTAATCGCTTTAGCCATGGTCATAATACCAATAGTTAAACCTAAAACGATCTCAGTACGAAGAGGCTCTAACTCAATATCACATTGCAATTGTAATGTGGCTTTTGGTCCGAAAGTAGAAAAATATAATTGTAAAAAAGGTAAGCGTAATTGGATAAAACGGGCAGCGAGAGCAATCGCTTCTGTAATATCTTTGGCTGTCATTATCGCGTAGCCAATAAATCCGTGAATGGAAATACGCATTTGAGTGCCAATGTGGTAACCCAGTGTACTTTCACCGGTAAGATTTAAGGCATGTTTAACCAGCTCATTTGCTACGGGTGTTGAAATACGATATTCAGGATCGGCTAATTGCTCACTAGTAAGATGAAAAGGAGCAAATAATGTTTCATCGTTGTATCCCCAACGTGAAACTACATCTAATAGCAATAAGCCATAGACTCCTGGAATACCTTGATCTTGACGAGCTGAGGTAATTTTCATATGTGTTCCGTTGCTCTCATCAATTTTCTACGTGCATTTCTTACACATCTTGTCATGAAATATAATTTGAGTTTATAAAAACTGTTAGACAATCATATCAACGATTCATTAAACATTCTTTTTAAAGACAACGATTTTTGTCGTTGAAATAAGTAAAACATCCCCATGCTGATTTAAGGCTTGCGTAACGTAGCTTACAATACCACGATCCAATTTTGTTTTGGATGACGTAATGGCGGAAATTTCAGCTTCAACATGAATACGGTCACCAGGCCGAGTAGGGCGTGGCCAACGTAGACTAGATTCTGAGCCTACTAGTCCACCATGAATCGGCATGCATTCAGTCCATAAGCGCATAGTAATTGCCGAAGTATGCCACCCGCTAGCGGCAATACCTTTAAAGATTGGATCTTCTTTGGCTAACTCTTCATCTGTATGGAAAGGTTGAGGGTCATAGTGGCTTGCAAATTGTTTAATTTCATCAAGTGTAATTTCATACTCACGACTGATAAAACGATCACCAATTTTTAAATCTTCTAAATAAAGCATTAATCTTGACCCTGTACTACTTTTTGCTCAATAAGAAAACCGCCCGTTTGACGTTTCCATAATTGTGCATATATACCATTTTTAGCAATTAATTCTTCATGAGTACCTTGCTCTGCAATTTTACCTTCATCAAGAACAATTAAACGGTCCATTTGAGCAATGGTAGACAAACGGTGAGCAATTGCAATAACTGTTTTATCTACCATCAGGTCATTTAAACTAGACTGAATAGCTGCTTCAACTTCTGAGTCTAAAGCACTAGTTGCTTCATCTAAGATTAAAATTGGTGCATCTTTTAAGAAAACACGCGCAATAGCGATACGTTGTCTTTGACCACCTGACAGTTTGACACCACGTTCACCCACTTGTGCTTCATAACCTGAACGTCCTTTTAAGTCGACAAGTTGAGGAATAAATTCAGCTGCTTTTGCCTTATGCACGGCACTTTGCATATCTTGATCAGTTGCATCTGGACGGCCATATTTAATATTTTCGGCAACTGAACGATGTAGTAGAGAAGTGTCTTGAGTAACTAAAGCAATATTTGCTCTCAAACTATCTTGTGTAACATCTTCAATATTCTGCCCATCAATTAAAATTGCACCTTCTTTAAGATGGTAAAAGTGTAAAAGTAATTGGATGAGGGTAGATTTACCTGCACCTGAACGGCCAACGATACCAATCTTTTCACCTGCTTTAATGTGTAGATTAAAGTGATCGATGACATTTTTATTGTTATAAGCAAAGGTCACATCTTTAAATACAATCTCACCTTGTGTGACTGCAAGTGGTTTTGCATCTGGCTTGTCTTGAATATTGATTTTCTTACCAAGTGTTTGCATGCCATCTTGAATGGTACCAACATTTTCAAATAATGCTGACATATGCCACATCATAAACTCAGCCATGCTATTAAGTTTTAAAATCATGGCAGTAGTAGCAGCAATTACGCCTAACGCTGCTAAACCTTGAGTCCATAACCAAACTGCGGTACCAATTACCCCAACAAATAAAACAGCAGACAGTAAATTAATGCTAACTTCAAAAAGAGTGCCTAGACGCATTTGCGCATAGACTGTGGTCATAAACTCTTTCATTGATGCTTTTGCATATTGGCTTTCACGCCCAGCATGCGCAAAGAGTTTTACAGTTTGAATATTAGTGTAGGCGTCAGTTACACGGCCTGTCATTACAGCGCGTGCATCGGCTTGTTGTTGTGATACTTTGCTTAAACGTGGAATAAAGAACCATGCGCTTAATAAAAATAACCCTAACCAAACCATAAGTGGAATAAGTAATGTGGGTGAGATTGCACCAAGAACAATACTTACGGTAATAAAGTAAATGCTGACGTAAGCCAACATGTCGCCTAAAATAATCCAGAATTCACGGACTGCTAAAGCTGTTTGCATGACCTTTGCAGAAAGTCGACCAGCAAAATCATTATGGAAAAAGTCTAGGCTTTGTTTCAATAAAAGGTTATGGAAGCGCCAACGCAAGCGCATTGGAAAAGTACTATATAAAATTTGATGTTTTATAATAGATTGAATATTAACAAATAAAATATTGGCAAATAACACGCTAATGAGAATAAGAATGTTTGACGCATGTTGGCTTAAGAAACTTTCAGGCTGACTATTACTAAGCCAATCTACAAGTTGCCCAATTTTTGAAAAGAGCAGGGCTTCAAAGCTAGCTGCACCAGCTGTACATATAATAAGTAGCAATAAATATGGACGTATACCTTCAGTAGCTTGCCAAACAAATGGGAAAAAGCGTGTTGGTAAGGGCTCATCCAAACCTTTGGTTGGATAAGGATCTACAAGTTTTTCAAACCACTTCAGCATGAATGACTACCTTTATACATCAGCTACTTTAGTAAAATTTCGCAATTTAATTTGCAATAAAGTCAGTTAGATCAAACTTAATTAAGGTATTGATCTGTTGGGTGTGTGGATACACGTCAAAGTTTATGTTGTATATCTTTGGCTAAAACTGACATGATTTAGTCAAGACATAAATTTGGAATCGGGAAGAAGCCTAAAAGGCATCGTAAAGACAAAAAATGTTTTATTCATTATATCGATAATAATAGATGAAGTGGTGAATGAATTTGGCTTGAATGTAATTTTTATAAATTTTTTTAATAAATGATAAAATATTAATATTTATTTTAAGCAGTATGAGCCTTTATCCGAATATTGATAAAGGCTCATAACAGTTACCACATTAAGTCATCCGGAATTACATATGCTGCATATGGATCTTCTTCATCAGTAGTTTGTTCATTTTTCTCAGCATTATTGATCAAAATAAATCCTTTCATTTTTTGATCAATTTTTTCAGCTAAAGCTTTTGGAAGGTAAGCATATTGATCTTGATCTTTAGCAATCACTAAACTGCCTGTAACAAGTGCATTATAAACTTGCTGAGATAGGTAAACCTTTTTAATCTTATTCTCGTCAATAAATTGATAAGCCACATCTCCAGCAAAATCTACAATTTTGTGTTGCTTGATCATTTGAATGATTGAAGCCTTTAATGCTTTTTCTTCGAGTTGCTGCTGCTTTTCTAGATTCAAAGCTTGATCTTTTGCTTGTTTCTCTTTTTGAGCTTTTTCAATATTAGCTTTAATTTCTGCTTCATTGCTTTGACCAGTACGCTGCTCATGCTGAGCTTGTTTGGTAAGTTTTTTCGCTTTTTTATTGTCAACTAAACCAGCTTTGAGTAACTGAGCTTGTAAGGCATTTTTAACCATGACTTAATCCGAATTTGAAGAGGAAGAACTATGAAAATAAACTGCCCAATATGAAATACTGAGAGTTAAGCTTAAAATTGCTGGAAGCAAAAATGATTGCAATTTTAAATAAGGGTGAACTAAAGCAGCAATTATACCGCCAGATAGAAAACCTATAAAAATAAGTAGATGCAAAATAATGCGGCGATTCTCTACTTTTAAACCTCGTGCTATATAACCAAGTGCAAGCCCAAGATCTGTTAAGACACCCGATAAGTGAGTAGTCCTAATAATGGTTCCTTTATAGTGACTTACCATTGCATTTTGTAGCCCCATGGCGACACAAGCCCATAATAGTCCATATTTTGGAAAATAAGGCAGCAGTAACCAACAGAGAAAAATAAATAGTGAAACTAGACTTAAAGGAAGGCCATACCGGCGGCCTAATTTGAAATGGCTATTGCCTAGAATAAAACCACTGTAAAATGATCCACATACATAACATAATATAACTAGTACTAAATATATGATG
The DNA here is from genome assembly GCF_033599315.1 of Acinetobacter sp. OYA S30. Lineage (NCBI taxonomy): Bacteria > Pseudomonadati > Pseudomonadota > Gammaproteobacteria > Moraxellales > Moraxellaceae > Acinetobacter > Acinetobacter sp. OYA S30. The sequence goes on along the minus strand of NZ_JAWVAV010000005.1, from coordinate 71,452 downwards.
TGTTCAAACTGCCAGTTTACCAAACTCATGGCTAGCATACTGACATTACCAGTCATATGCGACACCGATTGATGTAAAAGGGTGATAAGCCCTAATACATTAATCATTCCGGCATTTATTGCCAGTAAGAAGGCGCCAAGTTGGAACCAGTTTGGTAAACTTTGAAATGGCATGTTCTCTATGAGTTTTGTCTTGAGCGAATATCAACTGCGGCTGTAAATAAAACATCGGTAGATGAGTTAAGCGCCGTTTCTGTTGAATCTTGTAATACACTAATAATCATACCCACTGCAACAACTTGCATTGCAATTTCTGATGAAATACCAAATAAGCTACATGCGACTGGAATTAGAAGTAGGGAACCACCTGCAACACCAGATGCACCACATGCTGATATTGTAGCTACAACAGATAAAATAATCATTGTTGCCAAATCAACATGAATTCCTAACGTATGCACAGTTGCTAAAGTAAGTACAGTAATCGTAACTGCTGCACCAGCCATGTTAACAGTAGCACCTAAAGGAATTGAAACGCTCGCAGTTGAAGGATTTACGCCTAAACGTTCAGCTAAATCAAGGTTTACAGGAATATTAGCTGCTGAGCTGCGTGTAAAGAACGCTGTGATACCACTTTCTTTTAAGCATTTAAATACTAATGGGTAGGGATTACCGCGAATTGTTAAACCTACCAGAATTGGGTTAATCACTAGAGCAACAAACAGCATTGTTCCTAATAGAACAGCAAGTAATTGTGCATAACTTTCAAGTGTTGCTAGTCCAGCATCTGCAAAAGTTACTGCAACTAGACCGAAAATACCAACAGGTGCAAACGCAATGACTTTATGAATAATAGCGCTTACAGCATGTGAAACATCCTGCATTACTTGTTTGGTCGTATCCGAGCTATGGCGCATTGCTAAGCCGAGACCAATTGCCCACGCAAGAATACCAATAAAGTTCGCTTCACTGATTGCTTGAACAGGGTTTGCAATAAAACTTAAAAGCAGATTTTTTAATATATCAGCGAGACTACCAGGCGCTTGCAAATTATTATGAGAAACAGTGTTGAGATAAAGGGTGCTAGGAAAAGATAAGCTAGCGATCACAGCACTAAAAGCAGCTAATAACATACCTACTACATAGAGTAGTAATACTGGGCGTAAATTTGCACTATGACCGACTTGGAAGTTGGCAATAGATGAGAGAACCAGTACAAAGACTAAAATAGGAGCAACCGATTTTAATGCTTTAATAAATAGTTCACCAAACAAGCTTAAGTACGGCGTAACGGTTGGAAATAATAGTGCGACGCCTATCCCTAAAATAATGGCGATAATAATTTTAGTGACTAAGCTTAATCGAGAAAAGAATTCAAGCATATAAAGGCCTTATTAACCTATTCATGGCTAAAGGTTGAACAAGCTGAGTATTTTATACGTAAGTGATGTGAATCTTAAGCTTTTTTATATCAAGTCATCAGTTTTATAAGATTTGGTAATATTAAGTATTTGTTTTTAAATAAAGAAAATTGATTGGTTAAAGTTTGGTATCTGATGTTTTGCTTATATTACAGCCAGTAACGCTTAAGTTCTTATTATTTGCCATAAAAATTAGTGAAGAGGGAGAAAAGATATAAAAAGAAATAGGAGAGGTTATTTTTGTTTTTTTAATAGATTGGAATGCTAGAAAAACTACGCGAATTTTCAATCCTCTTTGCTCGGATAATTACCAGCTACCAAGTTGAAAAATCGCATATTTCAGGAATACATTAATATTATTATAATTTTATAAGTTTAGAGCAGTTATTCTATGCAGTATAACTGGTAAAGCATATTTAAAATTGAATGCATCTTATCATCCTTGATCGAATAGAAGATTTGCTTGCCATCACGACGTGTTGAAACGACATCACTTTTACGTAGCATCATCAATTGTTGTGAAAGGGTGGGTTGGGTGATTTGTGTTTTCTCTTCAATTTGAGAGACATTTAACTCCTCATGGGCTAAGTGACATAAAATTAATAAACGGTCAGTGTTAGCTAAAGATTTTAATGTTCCTACGACTGAATCCGCCGCATTTTTCATTTCTTCAATTTGGAGTCCATCTTTCATACTTTATACCTATATCAATATGGCCGGCATAGTATAGATTGATCTTAAGAAAATGAATGTAGCAAAACTAATCAATCCAATTGTTTTTGTTGAAAAGGTTTATAAGTGTAATTGATAAATATATAACATTATTAAGGTAAAACAAGAATTTGTATTTGTTTTGTGTCAAAAGTGTTGCTTTGTGTGAGAAGCGTAATTGTTAAGTATAAATGAAACAAAGTCAAAGAAAATAAATTCTATTTTTCTGTCTATCAATAGTTAAATCTGATTTATATATAAAAGGGCAAGAAAAAAAGATTGTGTTTTTATTTTCTAAAGTTATAATCGACCATGTACAGACAGGTCTGTATATTCTAGTTTGGGATGATAATTTAAAAAATGTCAAACTCTAAGCTAGAATGACTTTCAGACGCAGCGTGATGAATAAGAAGAAGATTCAACAAGATAAGAAGAATAATATCACGCTTTATTTTTTAATGTGCAATTTTTTCAAATTCAATGAGTTTCTCTACACGCTTCCAATAGTCATCAATTTTTACTGAACCATGCTCAACTTGAGCTTGAATGGTCATACCCTCTAAAATATTGACTAAAAGCAATGCCAAAGGTCGAGACTCTTCAATTTCATATTGAATAAGAAGATCTTGCATTAATTGTGTTAACCAGATTTTGTATAAAGTTGCTGGTTGATGTGTTGACGGGTATTGTTTTAATACTTCTTCTAAGGCTTTTTGGAACATGCACCCATTAAAGTCTTCACTATTAAACCAATCTGAATACCATAAAAAGATGGCTTTAATACGAGCTAGTGGGTTGGTTTCGTCTTCTTTAGAGATTGCCGCAGTAAGAGTATTTTGTAAAAGTGAGTTTCTTAATAATAAACACTCTTCAATAAGTTTCTCTTTTGAAGGAAAGTATTTATAAAATGTCATTTTCGCTACACCAGATTCACTGATGATACGATCTACCCCTATAGAATTATAACTATATGAATTAAAAAGTCTTAAAGCAGTGGTAATAATGTCATCTTTTTTTGACATATTTTAGTAGCCTCACACAAATATTTTGCTATTAGCCTAAAGGTCGAGTGTACAAATAAAAAGCACGAACGCGAAATTTTACATTGTATTGACTGTTATTGATAGAAAAAAATAGGTTTTTTAAAAATAATAAAAGAACAAAACTCAATGCTAAGCATTAATTTTTTTATAATTTAATAGCTATGTTTAGTAGTTAATTCTTTGATTTGGTAAGGTGGTTTTTACTATAAGTGGGCCTTTATAACTTTGATTTAAAGATTGGTATATTTAAACATGTATTTATAAAAGAAAAAAGGAGAAATTTTATAATTTCTCCTTTTTATATATTTAGTTAGTATTACTCTGCAGGAGGTAACAACATAAGAATTGAATTATTCAATAATTGAACAATGTTTTCTAAAATATCTGTATTGTTAAGCTCACTATTGAAAGGAATGCTTTTCCCATCGGCAATCGATTTGAGTTGGGTGGCAAAAGATTCCACAATCGGTAATTCTTCTCCATTACCCCAAAACTTTAAAACGCCATTTTGTTCTGTATAAAGTAGACGCGAAGCAGGTTCGAGTAGCAGCTCATAGCCATCTGACAAAATAGCATTTAGGTCTTCAACCTCTATTTCATCTGGTTCTGGAATATTGTCTGGATATTTAGGCTCGCTCATGTACGACATGAGGGCAGCATCAAGTACTGTTGAATTTTTCAATTGAGCTAGCACTAAATCTCTTAAATAAGCCAACTCTTCCGTGTTTATTTCCCCAATTTGAGGAGGATTCTTACGGGTAATATCGACAACAGGATTTTGAAGTAATTCATCAGTAGCAAATTGATCGCTAATTCTATCGATCATGCCTGAAATATTAGGCATACGGAAACCAAAGGAGAAAGTTAAACAATCATCTTCGGCAACGCCATAATGTGATAATCCAGGTGGAACATATAATAAGTCGCCAGGAGCTAATACTTCATCAAAATGAACATCTATTTCTGGTAGCAACTTTAAAGGTTGATTAGGTACAAATTCAGTGCTTGCATCACACATTTGGCCGAGTTGCCAGCGACGATGACCATATCCTTGAACAAGAAAAACATCATAAAAGTCAAAATGTTTTCCTACTGAACCACCTTTTGGGGCATAAGAGACCATAATGTCATCACGGCGCCATTGCGGAATAAAAGGAAATTTCTTCCACAATTCAGCTATATCAAATGAATAATGGTCTACTGCTTGAACCAAAAGTGTCCATAACTTTGGTAGTTTTTGAAAATCACCTTTAGTTAAGGGAGATGATTTTACATGCCATTCATTTGGATTTTTATCTTTTTGACGGATAAGACGAGCAGTTACATGGTCTTCTAAAGCGAGTTCTTTTACATCATTCGGCTCTAACATACCCACAATTTCAGGCATAGCATTACGTACAAGTAATGGTTTTTTCTGCCAATACTCTGTTAAAAACTGTTCAGCAGTAATACCGCCTAAAACGGTTAAAGCTTCTGTCATGGAAATAACCTATAAATAAGCTAATAAATATTAAGGAATTTGGAGATTGAGTTGTCTTAAAATCTGACAAAGCTGAATCATGGGTAAACCCATCAGCGTGGTTTGGTCTTGGCCTATCATTTTTTCAAATAAACTAATGCCGAGACTTTCACACTTAAAACTTCCTGCGCATTGTAAGGGCAGATCTAAGTCGACGTATCTTTCGATTTCAGGCGCGCTTAAATTGCGAAACTTAACTTGATAATGCTCAACAAGCGTATGTTCAAAACTTTTTTCAAGGCACTGCACACTTAAAGCAGTACTAAAAAAGACTGTTCGGCCAGAGTTTGCTGCTAATTGAGCTTTGGCATTTTCAATTGTTAAGGGTTTGCCAATAAAATCATGAGGAGCATGCTCTCGCCATGCAACCTGATCTGATCCAATTACAATTGCTTCACGTTTTTTTTGTGCAATTACTTGTGCTTTAGTAAATGCCAGTCTTTTTGCTAAATCATCGGCATGCATTTCACCACAAGGACTCTCGTCAATATCTGGACTAATACAGATATATTCGATTCCTAAACGATTCATTAAATCTTTACGTGTCTGACTGCTTGATGCCAAAATAATTTTGGGTTGTTTCATTACACTGCAAATTCCATTAATACATCTAATGGAACATAGCTCAATACAGCTTGATGACAAGCATGAAGTTTAACAGGGGGTGCTTGACCAGCTTGATAAGCTTCTACCCAACGAGTTACACAAATACACCAGAAGTCTCCCGGTTGTAGGCCAGGGAAGCCTGCTTCAGGTAGAGGAGTGATCAGATCGTTTCCGACTTTTTGTGAAAAATTTAAAAACTCAGAAGTCATTTGGGCGCACACCGTATGTTGACCAAGATCTGTTACGGCTGTATGGCAAAAACCATTCCGGAAGTAGCCAGTAATAGGGTCAAAACAACAGCTTGCTAAGGGTTCACCTAAAACATTTAAACGATTGATTTGTGGATCTGGATGAATAGACATAATGGATGAAATATTAGATTACTACCTCTATCATAATCAAAACTTTGGCTTTCTACAGCTTTTATGCAAAAAAACTAACCTTTTTTGATGTAATCATTTAAAATTGGCGCGTTTTTAAAATCATAAAGAGAGCTTTACATGAATTTTCAGCGCATGACTGACCTTAATTTAGCAGGTAAACGTGTCCTTATTCGTGAAGATTTAAACGTTCCTGTTAAGAATGGTGTGATTACCAGCGATGCTCGTTTACGTGCCGCACTTCCAACAATAAAAGCTGCTTTAGAAAAAGGCGCTGCTGTAATGGTATTTTCACATTTAGGTCGTCCTGTGGAAGGTGAGCCAAAGCCTGAACAATCACTTGCACCAGTGGCTGCATATTTAACTGAAGCATTAGGTCAAGAAGTTAAATTATTTACTGATTATTTAGATGGTGTTGAAGTTGAAGCAGGACAAGTTGTTTTGCTTGAAAATGTTCGTTTTAATCCGGGTGAAAAGAAAAATAATCCTGAACTTGCACAAAAATATGCAGCTCTATGTGATGTGTTTGTAATGGATGCTTTTGGTACTGCTCACCGTGCAGAAGCTTCTACAGAAGGTGTAGCACGTTTTGCACCTGTTGCAGCGGCAGGCCCATTATTGGCTGCTGAATTAGATGCACTTGGCCGTGCAATGCAAACACCTGAAAAACCAATGGTGGCAATTGTCGCTGGTTCTAAAGTTTCAACAAAACTTGATGTATTAAATTCATTATCTGGTATTTGTGACCAACTGATTGTGGGCGGTGGTATTGCAAATACTTTCTTGGCGGCTGCTGGTTACAATGTTGGTAAATCTTTATATGAAGCTGACTTGGTTGAAACTGCAAAACAAATTGCTGCTAAAGTAAGTGTTCCACTTCCTACAGATGTAGTTGTAGCTGATGCTTCACAAATTAACTTCGAAGATTTCTTAGGTTCTTTGGCAGCAGCGCAAGCAGTAATTAAGAAAGTTGAAGATGTAACAGCAAATGATATGATTTTGGATGTTGGTCCTGAAACAGCTAAAGCATTTGCAAATATTTTAACAACTTCAAAAACGATTCTTTGGAATGGTCCTGTTGGTGTATTTGAAGTTGATCAATTTGGTGAAGGTACTAAAGCACTTTCTCTTGCAGTTGCACAATCTGATGCATTCTCAATTGCTGGTGGTGGTGATACCTTAGCTGCGATCGATAAATATAATGTAGCTGATCAAATTGGTTATATTTCAACAGGTGGTGGTGCATTCCTTGAATTTGTTGAAGGAAAAACATTGCCAGCAGTTGCCGTTTTACTTGAACGTGCTTAAAAACTGTTATATTGAAATAAGAAGGGATTGAGTTATCAATCCCTTTTTCATTGATAAGTCATTAAATTGTCATATTCCTGAAATAATATAATGAGTACTAAATCACCAATTGTGGAAAATAGTGATGAATTTAAAACTTACCTTTGCTGCTTTGTTAATTGTCCCAATGATGTTGACTGCTTGTGCGAAAAAAGAAGAGGCGACTCAAGCAGGCCAAGATGCGGCATCTACAGCTGTTGCTGACAAAGTAACTCCTGAACAACAAGCTGCAATCGATGCGCTTGATAAGCCAGTTTTAGATGAAAAGAATACAGATGTGGTTGAAGGTAGTGCATCTAGCGAGACTGCTGCTTCAGAAACGCATTAATTTGTTGTTTTTTGTTAAAAATTCCCTGCAAATGCAGGGATTTTTTTTGAAATACTGTGATTTGTTGCTGAATTGAAATAAATGACAAGGTAGAATAAGCCGCACTACCTGGGAGGATATTATGGCACTCATTTCAATGCGCCAGCTCTTGGATCACGCTGCGGAACATAACTACGGCGTACCAGCATTTAACGTAAATAACTTAGAACAAATGCGTGCAATTATGCTTGCCGCAGATGCTACCAATTCACCTGTAATTGTTCAGGCATCTGCTGGAGCTCGCAAATATGCAGGCGCTCCATTCTTACGCCATCTTATTTTGGCTGCAATTGAAGAATGGCCACACATTCCAGTGGTAATGCACCAAGACCATGGTACAAGCCCTGATGTATGCCAACGTTCTATTCAACTTGGTTTTAGCTCAGTGATGATGGACGGTTCATTAGGCGCTGATGGTAAAACTCCTACAACTTACGATTACAACGTAGATGTAACTCGTCAAGTGGTAGCAATGGCTCATGCTTGTGGTGTATCTGTTGAAGGTGAAATCGGTTGCTTAGGTAGCCTTGAAACAGGTATGGCTGGAGAAGAAGACGGTGTGGGTGCAGAAGGTGTACTTGACCATTCTCAGCTTTTAACCTCTGTTGAAGAAGCAAAACAATTCGTTGCTGATACAAATGTTGATGCTTTAGCAATTGCTGTAGGTACTTCACACGGTGCTTATAAATTTACACGTCCACCTACAGGGGATATTTTAGCAATTGACCGTATTAAAGAAATTCATGCGGCATTGCCAAATACTCACCTTGTAATGCACGGTTCAAGCTCTGTACCACAAGAATGGTTAAAAGTAATTAACGAGTTTGGTGGTAATATTGGTGAGACTTATGGTGTACCAGTTGAACAGCTTGTAGAAGCGATTAAACATGGTGTACGTAAAATCAATATCGATACTGACCTGCGTTTAGCTTCAACAGGTGCAATTCGTCGTTTCATGGCGGAAAACCCAGCTGAATTTGACCCACGTAAGTATTTCGCTAAAACTGTCGATTCAATGAAACAAATTTGTATCGATCGTTATGAAGCTTTCGGTACAGCTGGTAATGCTGACAAGATTCGTCCAATTTCTTTAGAGAAAATGGTTGATCGTTATAAATAATTCCCGTTAGGGTTTGATTTATAGAAACCGGTTATTTATATAACCGGTTTTTTTATTGGCTGAGTTTTTTTATAAAAAAACCTGTGATCAACACAGGTTTTAACGACAAAAGATTAACTTATTTTTGTAAGTTCTTTTTGTCGAGGCTTGGATCTTTAATTTCTACATAAGCATTTGCACGGACTTCACGTAACCAGCTATCAATTTCAGTGTTAAATTGACGCTCACCTAAAATTTGACGTGCCATACGCTCTTGATATTCATGTGTCATATCTTTTTCGCGTTTGTCTGTCACTTGTAAGATATGCCAGCCGAATTGAGTTTGGAAAGGTTCACTAATTTCACCTACAGGAATTTCCTGCATTTTTTTATCAAACTCAGGAACCATCATACCTGGCGTAACCCAACCTAGACTGCCGCCATCACGTGCTGAACCTGTATCGTTTGAATAAGTTGCAGCAAGAGTAGCGAAATCTTCACCCGCTTTTAATCGCTTGTAAATGCTATCAATAATTTGTTTCGCATTTTCAGGGCTTACCACTTCGGAAGGTTGAATAAGAATATGGCGTGTTTGATATTGTGGTACTAATGCTTTCTGTTCATTTTGCTTACGTTCTAAAAGTTTTAGAACATGTACACCATCGCGTACAGAAATTAAGTCAGTTGTTTGACCGTCTTGCAGTGGAGTAATACGAGCAGCAAGTTCAGCTGGTATATCAGAAAGAGGACGGAATCCCATATCTGCACCTTCAACTTTTACAGTTGCAGTTGAAAGTTTTTTAAGAGCGTTTAAATCATTGTTTTGAGCAAGTTGTGAACGAACTTCTTTTGCTACATTTTGAACTTCTTGAGGGTTATCTCCGGAAATTCGCATATGAATCACATGAGCTTGATTACCTAAAGCAGCTTGCCCTTGTGGTGACTTCAAGAAGTTATCTACATCTTGATCACTGATTTTAATGCGAGACATAACTTGCTGTTGACGCAGACGATTAATTGCTAAATCTTCAGCAATACGGCTACGTAAGTTTTCATAAGTTCCAGGTGCAATCGCATCTAATTTTTGTTGAAAGGCTTCTAGGCTTTTGCTACCCGATTGACTTGCAACTTTAAGTACAGCCTCATTTAGACTTTTCTCATCAGGTTTGATGCCATATTTTTTAACTTGTTCAAGTTGTGCTTGACGTAAGATGAGTTGGTCTAATACTTGAAATTGTAAGTATTGTTGAGGTGGAACTTCTTTTTTTTGTGCTTGCAATTCGTGAGCTGCTTCAGCCATTCCTTGTTCAAGGTCACTTTTTAAAATTACGCTATTGTCCACAATTGCCACAACTTCATCAGTAGGTTGGGCAAAACTATGCATTGATGAAGATATTAATACAGCAAGGGTTGTTGCTTTAAAAAACTGTTTAAGATGTTTTGTCTTCATTAACGTTGTGTCCAAGATTGATTAATTTTGTTAAAACCTAAAACGCGATTTTCAAGTAAAGACGCGAGTTTATTGTTTAAACCACCTAAACCTTTAAGTGTAATTTCGGCCATGATCGCGCGCTTTTCACTAACATCTGAAGTTTTCGGATCATCTAGATCGTTATAGTATGAACGGCCATAGACAGAAATACCCCAGCAACATGACTCATAATTAACTCCTAGCAAGAGTTCACGGGCAACATCATTGTCCATGTCATATTGTACGTGGCCCATAATACGCCAATTGTCTTTAATTGGTTGTATAAACGATGCAACAACTTGGTCGTATGTATCTTGGCGACCAGGAATATCTTTACGATAGAAATAGCCTAAGTTATATAGATTTCCTTTATCACCTGTATAGTAAACTTGGAAGTCACGTTGAGCATTATCGCCATTTGACATCCAGGCCGAGTTGGCAGCAATGGTAAAGTTTTGATTAAGTTGGCTTGATAAGCTTATAACAGGGCCAGTTTTACGCTCGGTGTCGAATTCATCTTGGCCTTGTTTTAAAGTGACGCGGCGATCTTCAAAATAATAGCTTTGTCCCACACTTGCACGTAAACGCTCTAAACCTACTGTGTCAAAAAGACTATAACTTACACCTAACGATAAAAAGTTATTGTCTTCAAGGCGGTCATGACCATAGAAGCGGTAAGGGTTAAATAACTGATCGTAACTAATTGACGCAGTGGTTGAGTCAAAGTTAGGGTAGCCATCTTGATTTTTGTATGGCGCATAGGCATAGAAGGCGCGTGGTGTAAGTGTTTGTAAATATTTGCCCTCACGTTCAAAATTCAGTCCAGTGTCTAATGTAAATTGTGGCACAACGACTGATTTGTTTTCAGAACCACCATCTAAACCTCGAGAGGCGATACTGTCTTTGTCATAGAAGGTTTGAATAGAACGTACCGAAACCTCAGGAATTACAAAAGCTGCTGGTGTTCGATAGTTATAACGTGTTGCAAACTGGTTATAAATACGCGTACCGCTACTTTCTTGTGCAGAATTATCGTTAATTGATTTCTTAAAGTATGCAGTATCGTTATTGAATTCGTATTGTAAGCCTAATGGATTACCTGTGACATAATTTAATAAAAATTGCGGCAAACGTGCATATGGTTTGTCTGCATCTTTAACTTGAGGATCAAGGGTCTGGAAATCTTCGACTTTAAGCTGTGCTTTTAAACCCGGAATACCATGTTGATAGTTAAGTTCCCAAGCTCTACGTAAGTTAAGATCTGTTTTAGAGATAGGGCTACTATCTAAATCAGAGAAGTAGTCTTTATCTGATGCGTAGTTATATTCAAGGTTGGTAGACCATTGGTCGTTGATATCCCAATTATGTAAAAAATGGAAATCTTTACGGTCTTTATCATCATATTCTTTATCAGATGGCAAAATGCCGCCCCAAATCTGTCCGGCACCAAACCCATCCGTCAAATATCGGAATTCACCTTGTAACATTGCCCCACGATCTGCTAAGTAACGTGGCGTAATTGTTGCATCGTAATTAGGCGCAAGGTTTAAATAAACAGGAACCGAAAGTTCAATACCACCATCGTTTGAGAAACCAAATTGTGGGTTGAGGATACCTGTAGTACGGCGGTCATCGATCGGGAAGTTAAAGTAGGGAACTGCTAGAACTGGAACATCTTTTACATATAGTTTTGTTCCGCGCGTAACACCGCGCCCAGTTTCTTGGTTCAACTCAATTTTGTTGGCTTGAATTTTCCAACCTGGTTTCTGGCCTGGCGGACAGGTTGTGTAAGTCGCATCATTGAGAACCATTACATTCGGAGAGGTTCTCTCGATCTTCCCAGCATGACCATGGGCATGTTGTTGTTCAGAAATATAAAAACTATTATCTAAATTTCCGGTTTGAGTCTTTAGATTGTAATCAATTTCATCACTTTGAGAGAGTAAGCCGCCTTGAGCTAACTGTACTCGGCCTTGTGCATGTGCAAATGTTTGAGTTTTATCGATGGTGACTTTATCGGCACGAACTGTACGGCCTTCCTGATCTATCACCACGTTTCCTTCCAACACAGAGTCGCCGGCAGGGTTGTAGTGCCCATAATCAGCCGTTACAACTGAAGTAGCCTTATCTGCATCTAACGCTTTAGTTTCAGGATTAATTGGTGTAATCCAAGTTCCTTGGCAGAATGCTGAACTCAAATATTTATTATTGCGCAATTGCGCCTCAGGAGCAGATTTATCAACATAATATTGTTGAAAGAATTCCTGCCCTGGATAGGCTTCCTTAATACTCGCCTTAAGTTGATTATTGTCTATGTTGGAGACAACACCAGCTGACTCAGCATAACTTGATTGTATGGAGCCACTACATAAGAGCGTAAAAATAGCGGTCGCTAAAGGATTAAATTTAAACTGATGCTTCATTGTCTCATTAACCAAGTATGCTAATTCACAATTAATTATTGTCGCATCATAGAGAAAAAGTTTATAAGTGGCTACACTTAACCCTTCAAAAATCTCAGCTTGTTTTAGATTTTATTGCAAATGAATACACAACGTGAACAATTGATACATACATGGCTTACATCTGTTCTTGAAAATGATCAATTTCAGATCGCTTATTTAGCAGGGGATGCAAGCTTTCGACGTTATGCTCGCATCCAGTTACAAAATAAAACGTATATGCTTATGGATGCGCCTCCTGAAAAAGAAGACTGTGTTCCGTTTGTGACCATTGACGAGTTTTTTGCAGGGCATGGGGTTCGGGTACCTCAGATTGTTGCAAAAGATTTAAATCAAGGTTTTTTATTGTTAGAAGACTTTGGTGATGTGCTGCTGTCTACATTGTTAAACGATGAAACAGTTGATCAATATTATGAACAGAGCTTTAAACAGCTTATTCATTTGCAATCGATTAATGGCGCTGAACATTTCCCGGCTTATTCTTATGAAAAGCTTTTATCGGAAATGCAGTTGTTAACAGATTGGATGTTACCGTCACTCGATATCCATCCAACAGCTGATCAAAAGAAAACTATTGATGATGCATTTGATTTCTTGGCTCAGGCCGCATTAGCTCAACCGCAAGTTATTGTACATCGTGACTTTCATAGCCGTAATTTAATGAAAATTGCTAATGAAGAAGAATTGGGAGTAATCGATTTCCAAGACGCGGTTATTGGTGCTGATACATATGATTTAATCTCGATTACACGTGATGCATACGTGCAGTGGAATGCTGAGCGTGTTTATCAATGGTTTAAAGTGTTCTATGAGCTTTTACCAGCATCTGCTAAACAAAACCGAAGCTTTGACCAATTTAAACGTGATGCTGATTTAATGGCAATTCAACGCCATATCAAAATTTTAGGTATCTTTGTCCGTTTGTTCGAGCGAGATGGTAAGTCTGGTTATTTGAAGGATTTACCACGAGTCATGTGGTATTTACTTGAAGAGAGCCGTGGCTATCATGAGCTTGATGACTTCATGGCGTTTATTCACAGTTCAGTAATGCCTAAATTTATTGAAAAATATGGCCCTTATGAGGTTGCAGCATAATGAAAGCAATGATTTTAGCTGCTGGCTTGGGCAATCGTATGCGTCCACTCACGCTATATACACCAAAGCCTCTGCTTGAGGTAGGTGGTAAGCCACTTATTGTGTGGCATATTGAAAAACTTAAGAAAATTGGTGTGACCGAAATAGTCATCAATTCTGCGTGGTTAGCCGACAAACTCATCAGTAGCTTGGGAGATGGTTCTCAATTTGGTGTGGAGATCCGTTGGACACGAGAAGAAGAAGGGCTGGAAACCGCTGGTGGAATTATTAATGCTTTGCCACTGCTTGGAACCGATCCTTTCATTCTGGTGAATGGAGATGTATGGACTACAATGGATTTTGAAGCTCTACGCCATATTAAGTTAAATGATGATTTGGCGCATCTTGTATTAGTTGATAATCCTAAACAGCATCCTGAAGGCGACTTTACATTATTAAATGGACGCGCTTTTACATTCGATCAAGATGTGAAGGGCGAGAACCTCACTTTTAGTGGTGTATCTGTTATCCATCCTAAGCTTTTTGATGGATTGGAAGCTGGTAAACGTCCGTTAGCCCCATTGTTGAAGCAAGCCATGCACAATCAAAAAATATCTGGTGAAAAGCTTAAAGGTGCATGGGTAGATGTGGGAACACCTGAGCGTTTAATGGAGCTAGATTTGCAAATTCGTGAAGGCTTCTACGATTAACTGCGTAATCGCTAATCGTTAACTAGTGTTCCACGATGCATAAATGGGTATACTTTGTTTTAAATTTTACTTAGATGTTATCTGTTTATGCATCCGTTTTTTCAAGAGTTACAACAGGGTAGTCAAAAATTAGGTTTATCGCTTAGCGATGAAGCTTTGACATTATTGTTGAAGTATCAAGATGCTTTGGTACTTTGGAACAAAGCTTATAATCTAACAGCGATTCGTGATCCGAAAGAAATGTTAGTGAAGCATTTGTTGGATAGCCTAAGTATTTTGAAAGATTTGCCAGCAGGTCGTTTGCTTGATGTTGGTACAGGTGGTGGCATGCCAGGCATGATCATTGCTTTATGTCAGCCAGAACGCTCTTGTGTATTGCTTGATTCAAATGGTAAGAAAATTCGTTTTTTGAAACAGTTTATTGCTGACCTTAAGCTTAAAAACGTAATAGCTGTGCAAACGCGTGTTGAAAATCAAGATACAATTGATGAACTTGGCCAATTTGATGTAATAACAAGTCGTGCATTTGCATCATTAACAGATTTTGTTGAGGCTGCGCGTCCATATTTACATGAGCAGAGTATAATTGCCGCGATGAAAGGACTGATTCCAGTTGAAGAAATGGAAGAGCTTAAGCAGGAATTTTCATGTAAAGTGATTGAACTGCATGTACCGAGACTTGATGAACAACGTCATTTACTTTTACTTCAACGAATTTAAATAAAAAGTATTAGGGTTACCATGGCTCAAATTATTGCGATTGCAAACCAAAAGGGTGGTGTTGGTAAAACAACGACTGCAGTAAATCTTGCAGCGTCACTAGCTGTATTGAAAAAACGTGTGCTACTTGTCGATATAGATTCGCAAGGTAATGCTACGATGGGGTCTGGTATTCAAAAGAATGATCTACTTTACTCAATTACGGATGTGTTATTAGGTGAAGTGTCAATCGAAACGGCAATTCAAAAAGCTGAGGTTGGATATAAAGTTTTGGGTTCAAACCGTGAACTTTCTGGTGTCGAGCTTGCCATTGCAGAGCAAGAAGGTCGTGAGTTCATTTTAAAGAATGCTTTGAATGAAATCCGGGACTCATTCGATTACATTATTGTTGATTGCGCGCCTAGCTTAAGTTTAATTACCGTGAATGCTTTAGCTGCAGTAGATGGTGTAATCATTCCAATGCAATGCGAGTACTATGCATTAGAAGGTTTGGCAGATTTAACTCAAACGATCGATCGTATTCAAAAAGCGTTAAATCCAGATTTGGAAATTATTGGTGTTTTACGCACCATGTATGATGCGCGTAATGCCTTAACTCGCGATGTATCTGCTGAGTTGGAACAATATTTTGGTAAGAAACTCTACGACACTGTGATTCCACGTAATGTTCGTTTGGCTGAAGCTCCAGCGCATGGTTTGCCAGTGATTTATTTTGAAAAAAGTTCGAAAGGTGCAGTTGCATACTTAAATCTTGCGGCTGAGATGTTAAAGAAAAGTAAAGTGAAGAAAGGAAGTAAAGTATGAGCATCAAAAAACGCGGATTGGCGAAAGGTCGTGGTTTAGATGCATTACTTGGTTCAATTCAAAAAGAAAAATTACAACTAGAAGCTCAAGCGCTTGATCATGGTCAGTTAAAACAAATTGACGTGAAGTTGTTGAAACGAGGTGAATATCAACCACGTCGTTTTATCCATGAGCATGATTTGCAAGAGTTGGCATCCTCTATTGAAAAACATGGGGTAATGCAGCCAATTGTTATTCGTCCTGTAGATGATGAAGCTCATCCTTACGAAATTATTGCAGGTGAGCGTCGTTGGCGCGCAGCTCAAATTGCTGGCTTAACGGAAATCCCTGCAATTGTTCGTGATTTAAATGATCAGGTTGCTATTGCTTTAGCACTTATTGAAAATATTCAACGTCAAGATTTAAACCCGATAGATCAAGCGTTGGCGCTACAACGATTCCATGATGAATTCGGTTTAAGCCATCAAGAAATTGCTGATACAGTCGGTAAAGCAAGAACAACGGTAAGTAATTTATTACGTCTGTTGAGCTTGGCTGATGATATTAAGGAGTTTATGCAGCAAGGCCAGCTTGATATGGGGCATGCTCGTGCCATCTTAACTTTAAAGGGCAAAGAACAACTTGAAGTTGCAAAAATTGTAATTGAGAAAGGATTATCTGTTCGTCAGACTGAGCAGTTAGTGCGCGATTGGAACGAGCCTAAACAGGAAAAGGAAAAAGTTCCTGTTGCACCAGACATTGAGCAACTAACTCAGAAATTATCAGAACGTTTTGGTGCCAATGTTAAAATTGATCATAACCAGAAAGGTAAAGGTAAGCTTGTTATTCACTATCATTCACTCGATGAGTTAGATGGTATTTTGAATATTTGTTTACCAGATTAATTCTAAGTTAGGTCATATATTTCTAATTTATATTCTTGGGGAAGAAAATATGTGGGAACTTGTGAAAGCGGGCGGCTGGTTAATGCTGCCTTTAATTTTGTGTTCAATTTTAACCGTCGCAATTAGTATTGAGCGTTTTGTACGTTTAAGACGTTCACAAGTTTTACCTAAAGTACTAATGAATGATGGCAGTGCAGATATTTCTGTTGTCATAACAAATTTGGAACAGGATAATAATGCGCAAAGCACGGCATTGGGCAATATTCTAAAAGCTGGTTTTGAGCATCAGGAACATGGCGAACAATTTGCTCGAGCACAAATGGAAGCCATGGCTTCTCAAGAAATTTCTTATTTAGAAAAAAATATTAACTTCTTAGGGACCTTAAGTGCTATAGCGCCTCTACTAGGGCTGCTTGGAACAGTTGTGGGAATTATTGAGTCTTTTTTGGTTATTGATTTTGGTTCGGCAGGTAGTCCTAGTTTAATGATTCCCGGTATTTCCAAGGCTTTGATCACAACAGCAGTTGGTATGCTCATTGCAATTCCTGCACTTATTTCCTATCGATATTTTCAAAGAGTAGTGCAAGATTATATTGCTGAGTTAGAGCAACAATCTACGCTATTTCATGCCTCATTGTTTTACAAACGTTCTTCAGTCATGCAAGAACATCGCCGCGTTGGTTGATGGGTAGATCGCAATATGAAGTTTAAACGTTCTCAGGTTGAAGACATTCATATCAATCTAACACCTATGATTGACTGTTTATTGTTCATTCTAGTGTTTTTATTGTTATCTACCACTTTTAATCAGCCAAGTCGCATCAATTTAACTTTACCAGATGCACAAGGTGTTCCACCAAAACAGTACGATCATAAAATTGAAGTCGTGGTAGACTCTAGCGGACATTACGCCGTGAATGGTCAGGCGCTATCTAGCAAAGATGTGGCTGATTTGAGCACTGCAATTAAGCAGATTGCTCAAGAGCGACGTGACTTTATGTTTATCATTGCTGCTGATGCAAAAGCATCCCATCAGGATGTTATTCGTGTTATGGATGTAGCAGGACAACTCGGTTTTGTTAACATCAATATTAGTACCAAAGTTCCTTCTAGAGGTTTTTCTGAGTGAATCAAGATTTTAAGGTTTATTTGCGTCTCCTATCCTATTTAAAACCTTATTGGGGCGTGGCCTTATTAGTTCTTATCGGGTTCGGTATGAACTCAGCAACGGAGGTTTCTGTTGCTAAGCTCATTAAATTTATTATTGATGCAATTCAAAATGCGAGTAGAGCGGATCTAGATTGGTTCCCTTTATTAATCATTTTATTGGTATTCTTCCGTGGCCTTGGCCTATTTATGGGGGGGTACTATACGGCTGTAATCTCGCGTAGTTTGGTTTTTAGTATTCGCCAAGAAGTTTATGCAAAACTTCTAAGGTTACCGGCTCAATATTATCTCGATAACTCTTCGGGACATATTACTGCCAAAATTATGTATAACGTCGAGCAACTTACAGCTGCTTCATCTGAATCATTAAAAACCATTGTTCGAGATGGTATGATTACGTTGGGGTTGTTAGGTTATTTGTTCTATACCAATTGGCGTTTAACAATTTGTATTATGGTGTTCTTACCTGTAATTGGGATTTTGGTGCGTAAAGCTTCAAAAAGAATGCGCAAGCTTTCGATGCAAGTTCAGGACACTATGGGTGATGTTAACCATGTAGTGCAAGAAAGTATTAATGGTAATGCAGTTGTTAAAAGTTTCGCTGGTGAAGAGTCAGAACAAGAGCGTTTCTATAAGTCATCGGAAGAAAACTTAAAACGTGGTTTAAAAATGGTGATTGTGCAAAACCTAAATAGTCCTGTTGTTCAAGTGGTAATGGCTTGTGCAATGGCTCTAATTGTATGGTTAGCATTAAGACCACAAATTTTAGGGAATACAACTGCTGGTGAGTTTGTTGCATATATTACGGCAGCAGGGTTACTTTCAAAGCCTGTTAAAAACTTGACAGATGTGAATGAAAAGTTACAGCGGGGTTTAGCAGCTGCACACTCAGTTTTTGAATTATTAGATTTACCTGAAGAGCAAAATAGTGGTGAACTTAAACCGCAGTTGCAAGGTGCAATCCGTTTTGACCATGTTGTACTTAACTATGCTGACGGTACGCAAGCGATTAAAGACTTTTCTTTAGATATTCGTCCAGGCGAAACTGTTGCATTGGTAGGGCGCTCTGGTGCTGGTAAAACTTCTTTAGTGAACATGTTGGTACGTTTCCAAGAAGTCTCAAGTGGTCAAATTTATTTAGATGATTTGCCAATACGTGATATTGAGCTTTCAAGTTTGCGTACACAAATTGCAATGGTAAATCAGCAAGTTGTTTTGTTTAACCGAACTGTACGTGAAAACATTGCTTATGGTCAGTTACATAATGCAAGTGATGAAGACGTAATAGCTGCAGCAAAGGCTGCTTATGCCCACGACTTTATTATGAACTTACCAAATGGCTACGATACTGTTTTGGGTGCTCAAGGTCTAAATTTATCGGGTGGTCAACGTCAACGTATTGCAATTGCTCGTGCAATTTTGAAAAATGCCCCAATTCTCATTTTGGATGAGGCGACAAGTGCGCTTGATAATGAATCTGAACACTTTATTCAACAAGCATTTGATGAAGCTATGCAAGATCGTACAACGATTGTGATTGCTCACCGTCTATCAACCATTGAAAATGCGGATCGTATTGTTGTGATGGACCGCGGACAAATTGTTGAACAAGGTACTCATCAAGAATTACTTGCTAAGCACGGTGCTTATTATCAATTACATCAGCGTAATTTTGAGGACCATTAAGTATGTCTTTAGCCCAGCTGATCCAAAATGCATGGAATAAGCAATCAAGTTGGTTGATTGTTTTACGTCCTTTGTCTTGCTTGTATCGTGCTGGGTTTTTACTAAATCGTGGTTTTTATAGTTCAGGCTTTAAAAAAGTTTATACCGCACCTGTGCCGGTCATGGTAATTGGCAATATTACGGTGGGGGGAAGTGGAAAAACTCCATTATTAATAGAGCTGGTCAATTATCTAAAGCAGCATAATGTAAAGGTAGGGGTAATTAGTAGAGGCTATGGTGGAGCTGGCCCTTTTCCTATGTTGGTAACATCGGCCAGTCAAGCAGCTGAAGCAGGAGATGAACCTGCTTTGATTGTACAGTCAACTGGCGTACCTATGGCAGTAGGACCCAATAGACAAGTAGCAATCGAGTTACTATTAGCATCGACTAAACTAGATTTAATTATTAGTGATGATGGGTTGCAACATTGGGCATTAGGTCGCCAAATAGAATGGATCGTACTTGATCAAAATCGTGGCCTTGGAAATAGAAAGTTATTACCAGAGGGATATTTACGTGAACCTGTGGAACGTTTAAAAACTAGTACGGTAATTGAGCATACTTTCACACCAACAACTACATTGCATATGCATCTTGATGCAGGCCAGCCTTACTTATTGAATCCTTCTTCGGCAACTGAATTATCATTCAATATTCAAAATAATTACCATGCAGTAGTCGGTATTGGTTTTCCTCAGCGCTTTTACCAAACACTTAAAGGTTTAGGGGTGAAACAATTTCAAGAGCATGCTTTTCGTGATCATCATGATTACAGTATTGATGACCTTCTATTTAATGATGACCAACCTATCATTACAACTGAAAAAGATGCAGTTAAGTTGTTACCATTACTTGAAAAGCATCCAGAATTTAAACGACCTATTT
Organism: Acinetobacter sp. OYA S30; assembly: GCF_033599315.1. NCBI lineage: Bacteria > Pseudomonadati > Pseudomonadota > Gammaproteobacteria > Moraxellales > Moraxellaceae > Acinetobacter > Acinetobacter sp. OYA S30. The sequence continues at coordinate 51,058 of NZ_JAWVAV010000005.1, read as the reverse complement.
GGGTCGTGCCAGTTAAAGCTGTTTTGTCTACAGAGTGCTATCAGGTTTTAAATCAACAATTGCAAAAGCTTGATATTCAAATATCTTAGGAAGAAAAAATGAAACATATCATCATTCCAGCACGCTTCTCAAGTTCGCGTTTGCCAGGTAAGCCATTGTTACTTATTCATGATCGTCCTATGATTTTACGAGTGGTGGATCAAGCAAAAAAAGTTGAAGGTTTCGATGACCTATGTGTAGCAACGGACGATGAACGTATCGCTGAAATATGTCGTGCAGAGGGCGTTGATGTTGTTTTAACAAGTGCAGACCATCCATCAGGAACAGATCGTTTAAGTGAAGTTGCTCGTATTAAAGGATGGGATGCTGATGACATTATTGTAAATGTACAAGGCGATGAGCCATTACTGCCAGCCCAGCTTGTTCAGCAAGTTGCAAAGCTTTTGGTTGATAAGCCAAACTGTTCAATGTCTACATTATGTGAGCCTATTCATGCGTTGGATGAATTTCAGCGTGATAGTATCGTAAAAGTAGTCATGTCTAAACAAAATGAAGCATTATATTTTAGTCGTGCAACTATTCCTTATGATCGAGATAGTGCTAAACAAGCTGAACCAACTTTACATAGCCAAGCATTTCGTCATTTAGGTTTATATGCTTATCGTGTGAGCTTATTACAAGAATATGTTACATGGGAAATGGGTAAACTTGAAAAGCTCGAGAGTCTTGAGCAATTGCGTGTTTTAGAAAATGGACACCGTATTGCTATTGCTGTAGCAGAAGCGAATTTACCACCAGGAGTTGACACTCAAGCAGATCTTGATCGTTTAAATAATATGCCTGTTGAGTCTTTTGAGTAAGCGTTAATTTAATGAATCAGAATGTGACTTCTAAGGTTTATCCGTGGCAACAGACAATGTGGGAAACGTTAACAACACGTTTTCCTAATATTGGGCATGGCTTATTATTTTATGGTAAACAAGGTTGTGGTAAACATGCTTTTGCTAAGCATTTCTTAGCGTGGGTACTTTGTTTAAATAAACAACCTCAAGGTGCTTGTGGTGAATGTAGTAGCTGTCAATGGTTAAAATCAGATACGCATCCAAACTATGTTCATATCACGACAGATGAAGAAAATAAAAAACAGAATGTAAAAATTAAAATAGAAAAAATTCGAGATTTATTGCCATTTGTACAACAAACTGGTGAGGGATGGCGTGTTGTTGTTATTGAGCCAGCTGAAGCTTTAAATCTTGCGTCATCAAATGCGCTACTAAAAACCTTAGAAGAGCCAGGTGAACGCGTCGTTTTAATCTTGTTGGCCGATCATTATTTGAAATTACCGGCAACCATTCGAAGTCGCTTACAGCATTTTGCTTTAGACCGTATTTCATATACAGAAGCCACATCTTATCTAAATGAACATTTAGCGGAAACAGCATCTGTACCACCTGAATTATTGCTAGGCCTTTCTAATGATATGCCTTTGCAAGCAGTTGAAATTGCGACTAGTGATTGGTTTGCTAAAAGACAGTCTTTTTTAGAAGACTGGACTAAAGTTGTAAATCAAAAAAATATGCCTTTATTTTATTCGGCTAAATGGCAAAAAGAACTCAACTTTAGTGATTTTATGATGCTTGTTGAATACTTGTTGGGGGATTTAATTTGTGTCAAGCTGAACCAACCACAGAAAAATATTGATTTACAATTTGATCAATTGGCACAAAACTATAATTTAGAAAGCTTATTCAGTCTTTATGAGGAATTACAGCAATCTAAAAGATTGGTTGAACAAAATGTACAAACACAACTCATCACAGATCAAATTTTTATAAAACTAATGAATGTTTAAGGGGAACTATAATGCAACCACAAATGGGTGGAATTATTCAGGTCAATATTCCTGATAGAGCAACCTTACAAGCAAGCTATATGGGGTATGTGCAAGGTGGGGGCTTATTTGTGCCATCGAAGCAAAAAGTGAAGATGGGCCAAGAAATTTTTATTTTAGCTACGTTACCAGAACAATCACAAAAAATTCCTTTAACTGGTAAAGTAGTTTGGATTTCACATAAGCAAAGTGGATTTAAACCGCAAGGTTTCGCAATTCAATTGAGTGGTGATAAAGGAATTTACTATAAAGCTGAAGCCGAGCGGATTTTAGCTGGTAGTATGTCTTTAGATCGCCCAAGTTATACCATGTAAGCAGATAGGAAAGAACAGTGTTTGTTGATACCCATTGCCATTTAACAATGTTAGATTTAACGCCTTATAACGGTGATTTAGATCTCGCACTTGCTGCTGCGCGAGCAGAGGGTGTTTCTAAGTTTATGGCAATTTCAGTTGACCTTGATGATCATATTGCTTTAGCTGAAATCGCAAAGCGTCATGAAGATGTGGGGTATACGGTAGGCGTACATCCGTGTGAGGATGTTGATACTATGGCTCGAGCAACGACTGAGTATTTGACTGAATTGGCTCAATCAGAAAAGGTGTGGGCTTTAGGTGAAACAGGTTTAGACTATTACCACAGCACTGACTTTATTAACGAGCAAAAAGATTGTTTTGCTCGTCATATTCAAGCCTCTAAAAATGTTAAAAAACCAGTAGTTGTTCATACACGTTCAGCAAAACATGATACGGTGGATATTATTCGAGCTGAACAATCTACACATGGTATTTTGCACTGTTTTACTGAGGACTGGGAAACAGCAAAAGCTGTATTGGACTGTGGTTACTATATTTCCTTTTCAGGAATTGTTTCATTTAAAAATGCTCAAGATCTACGAGATGTAGCCAAGCAAGTTCCTTTAGATCGGCTTTTGATTGAGACAGATAGCCCTTATTTGGCTCCCGTACCATATCGTGGTAAAACGAATGAACCAAAATATGTACCTTATGTAGCGAAAGCACTAAGTGAGGTATATGATAAGCCGGTTGAGGAAATTGCAAGAATCACCTCGCAGAATTTTGAAAATTTACTTAAAGCGATTTAACTTATAGAAACTATATAAAGAGAGTAATTGCGTGAAGATGGACCGTCAAGCTCAGTTCCGAGCAAGAGAAGCATTAATATTTCAAGTTGCGGAACAGTTGTTGTTAGAAAATGGCGAAGCCGGAATGACACTTGATGTGCTGGCTGCTGAGCTTGATTTGGCAAAAGGTACTTTGTACAAGCACTTTCAAAGTAAAGACGAATTGTACATGCTATTAATTATTCGTAATGAGCGCATGTTACTGGAAATGGTTCAAGATACTGAAAAGGCTTTTCCAGAACATTTAGCTTTCTTTATGTTGCATCATTTGCACCATCCGGAAAGAACAGTGCTGTTTCACCAAATTGAAGAAAAGCTTTCAATTACTGCCCAAGGTGTGCACCATCTTTTTAATGAACTCTACCAAGTGAGAAAGCAACGCTTACGTATTATTATTCGTATGACTGATCACTATTTAGAGTCAATCCAGAGTCATATGACTACACGAGATTACTTGGCTTCAATCTGGTCACTCACTCATGGAGCTGCTGCAATTCTGAATTCAAGCTTTTATCAACGTTATTTGGGTTCAAGAGATACTTTGCGAGTAGCATACATTGACCAGGCATTAGCCTTACCCAAACAAGCAGTTGAGCAGTACGCTTAATAGGTCGATATGAAATCGAATCTACCATTTCAACAACAAAAAGGCTTTACCCTCATAGAAGTGATGGTAGTCATTGTGATTATGACAATTATGACTTCTCTGGTTGTATTGAATATAGGTGGCGTCGACCAAAAAAAAGCAATGCAGGCGAGAGAGTTATTTTTACTCGATTTACAGAAAATTAATAAAGAATCGCTCGATCAATCACGTGTATTGGCTTTAGAAACTCATGGTGAGACAGATGTCTCACCATTTTCTTATGAACTTTATGAATATCACGATCAAAGCATCTTACAAGTACAAGATATAAAAAACCGTTGGCAGAAATATACTGAGTTTAAAACACGGCAACTTCCTGCCCATGTTTCTTTTTCAGTACAACCCTTGGATGACCAGAATTATTCTAAAGCTAAAAATACAGATTTGATTGGAGGACAAACGCCTCAACTTATCTGGTTTGGCAATGGAGAAGCTAAAACCGTTAAAATACAATTTTATTTAGAACAAAAACCGATTGGTTCAGAAATACAAATAGATCACTTGGGTAAAATAAATGAAATCTAAAGGCTTTACCCTCTTAGAAGTTATGGTTGCTTTGGCAATCTTTGCAGTCGCAGCTGTCGCTTTAACTAAAGTGGCAATGCAGTACACGCAGTCCACTTCAAATGCAATTTTGCGAACCAAAGCTCAGTTTGTAGCAATGAATGAAGTTGCTATGATGGAGATTAATCAAGAATGGTTGCAAGGAACCCAAAGTAAGCAAGTAACTTCCCAAGGTGAAACTTGGCAAATTGATAAGTCAGCTCAATCTACTATTAGCCCGAATGTTCAAAAAATTGATTTACAAGTGAGTTTGTATGATCCGGATAAGGGAAAAGTACAAAATGGCATTACTCATATGGTCTTTTTTAATTATTCAGTGAAAGCAAAATAATGATAAAAAATAAATATATTCACATCCGAAGCATTGCTTCTCGCCTTGCAGCACGATCGAGCAGTGCTCGATTAGCTCGCGCCTCAGGATTTACTTTGGTTGAATTGTTAGTCGCGATCGCTATCTTTGCGGTTTTATCTTTATTGGGGTGGAAAATTTTCGATTACTTGCTCAAAGTTCGTGATCGTAATGCCGAACATGAAGTGCATTTATTTGAATTACAAGATGCTTATCAACAAATTCTTCGTGATACTTTGCAGATTATCCCTTTATCCGCAAACCAAGGTGGGCAAATTCATCCAGCTTTAGAAATCGATAATCAAATTTTACGTTTTAGTAAAGCTGGGGTAACAGATCCTTTAAAACAAGGCTTATCACCATTTGAACGAATTGAATATCGTTATGATGCAGATCAAAAAAAACTATATCGTCTTAAATATACAAATTTAAATACTTCGAACAGAGAGCAACCTTTATCGAGTACTTTGTTAAGTCAAGTCGACCAATATCAGATTATGGTTTTGACTCCGCAAGAAGTCATAAAATGGCCCGAGGTTAATATTGATCCAACGAAACCTAATGAGTTAAAAAAATTACCGAAAGGGATAAAAATCCAACTTACAGTCGCTGGTGTAAATTATGAGTGGATTTATAGCTTAAATCAGGGTGACTTATCGCTTTCGCAGGAAGGTAATTCATAATGGCCGTTAGTTACAAACACCAACAGGGTGTCGCTTTACTGACAATACTTATTATGGTTGCCTTGGCTACAATTTTAGCGGCTTCTATTGCCAAGCATCAAAATAATACTATGGAAAATACAGCCTACTTAATGCGCCAAAATCAATCTTTGCTTTATGCAAAAAGTGCAGAAGCCTTTTTTTCAGAATTATTAATTCAAGATGCAAATAATGCAGGTGGAGTAGATCATTTAAAAGAGACATGGGCACAACCTATGCCGCCGTTTTCTATTGAAGAGGGTTCAGTATCTGGTCGTTTGCTTGATGAGTCTGGTAAATTTAATTTAAATAATCTAACTAACGGGGAAGGCATTGTAAATGAAGATGCTAAAAGTTGGTTTGAACGCTTATTGGTACGTGTGGGATTACCAGCCGAATTAAGCCAAGCTGTGATTGATTGGCAAGATCCAAATGATGAGCCAACTGGGCCAATGGGGGCAGAAAGTAGTTATTATGAAGGTTTGGATCCAGGTTACATGGCTGCGAATACTAAATTCCATCGTATTGAAGAGTTAAAGCTAGTGAGAGGCTTTGATGGAAAAAAATTTGATCTAATTGCTCCATATATTTCTGCTTTACCAGAAAATTCGAAGTTAAATATTAATACTGCTTCGCCATTGGTTTTAGCAAGTATGGATGAAAAATTAGATATAGGAGCTATCGAAAGAGAATTACAGACACGCCAACAAAATTTAAAGTTCTTCCAAAATGTAGATGAATTATGGCAATTGAATGCTTTTTCAGCGGTTGATAGTCAAAAGAAAAATCAAGTAAATAGCCTTATTGATGTTAAATCCAGCTTCTTTCAAGCTCAGATTGAAGTTGTTCTAAATAATAGGAAGCGACAGTTTACTAGTGCTTTAATGAGAAAAGATAAGCAAGTATATGTTTATTCAAGAAGCATGGCTCCATTTAACTAAATAAATTTATTGATATTTTTTCTGAGTCTGTAATACTTGAAACTTATTAATAAAAGGGATGAGGTCATACTTCTGTATAGGCAGTATTTAAAGTAAAAATCAATATCTTCAAAATTTCTTCACATCTCTTATCATACTTTTTGCTAATTGTTTCTATTTGAAAAGTGGTGCGAAGTTTTTATCTTTTGCTTTATAATAATGTTCTTAGAAGGAATGATCGATTTGGCACATGTTAATTCGTAAGTTATTTAAGTTTGAAAATGCACACGTTGTACGTAACTGTACATCGGATCGTTGTAAGCGATCTATTCATGGGCATAGTTATAAAGTCGAGTTATTACTTAAAGCTTCGAAATTAGATCATGGACAAATGGTATATGATTTTGGGCTGTTAAAAGGCGTAATTAAGGACCTTTTCGATAGCTTTGATCATGCGATTTGTTTCTGGGAAAAAGATGATCCACAATATATTGATGCTTGTAAGACTTTTAGCGCGCGTTGGATCTCTTTACCAGTTTCGCCATCTGCTGAGCAATTTTCTCGAATCTTCTTCTATTTAGCTCAGCAAGTATTACAATCTACTGTTACCCAAAATGGGGAAGGTGATGTTGAAGTCTATTCAGTGATTGTTCATGAAACCGATACAGGTTATGCCCAAAGTTTTCTTGAGGATATTCAAAATGAACAAATGGGGCTGTTAAACCTTGAGGGAATTATTTTTTCAGAACAAGTCCAATCCGAATGGGCTGATCCAGATATGTATGAAAATTTAAAACAAGGGATTAAGTTTCATAATCCGCATGTTAACTTACAAGTAGAAGTGTAAGTTAACTTCCTTTTGTTTGTAGAAATGAAAATTGATCTAGGATGACATTAATGCAATTAACTGAGCAACAGCAAGACAAACTCAGTAAAGTTCAATTAGAAGAAAGCTGGAAAAGATCATTAACTCCATTTTTACTGAGTCCTTATATGGATAGTTTAAGAGACTTTTTGTTTCAACAAAAACAGGCTCAAAAAACCATATATCCACCAAGTAAACAAATATTTAATGCTTTAAATATTACGCCGTTAGATCATGTGAAAGTCGTTATATTAGGGCAAGATCCATATCATGGTCCAAATCAGGCAAATGGCTTAAGTTTCTCGGTTCAAAGAGGGGTTGCATTACCACCATCTTTACGTAATATTTTTCATGAACTACATACAGATTTGGGTGTGCCGGTTTCTCGTCATGGTGATTTAACCAAATGGGCTGAGCAAGGCGTACTTTTATTAAACAGTGTACTTACTGTAGAAGCAGGGCAACCCACATCACATCAAAAACAAGGTTGGGAAGAGTTTACTGACGCAGTAATTGATGTTTTAAATGAACAACGTGAACACATTGTTTTTATTTTATGGGGTGCTTATGCACAACGTAAAGGACAACGTATAAATAGAGAAAAACACTTGGTTTTAACTGCTGCACATCCATCGCCACTTGCGGCTAATCGTGGTGGTTTCTTTGGTTGTAAAGTGTTTTCCAAAACAAATCAATATTTGAAACAACATGGCATTGAGCCCATAGACTGGCAATTGGACGCATGATGAACTCTCCCAATGTAAATAGCTATCATCCGGATTTGGTAGTTGAAGAAGCGAAAAATGGTTGGCGTATTGTACGTTTGAATCGACCTAAATCATTACACGCTTTAGATGAATCAATCGTAACGGCTCTATTACGAGTATTTGAAGACTTCCGTGATGATGAGCAAGTAAAAGCAATTTGGTTGGACTCGACTACACCAAAAGCATTTTGTGCGGGTGGAGATGTACGCAAATTACGTCAGCTGGTAATTAATCAGGAAGTAGAAACCGCAAATAAATTTTTCCAGCAAGAATATGCTTTGGATTTATTGTTACATAACTATGCTAAACCGGTTGTTGTTTGGGGTGAAGGCTATGTAATGGGTGGTGGTTTAGGCTTGTTTATGGCTGCACCTTTCCGTTTGGTTACACCATATTCACGTTTGGCTATGCCTGAAATTAATATTGGTTTATACCCTGATGTTGGAGCAAGCCGTTTCCTTGCTGACCGTGGGCAAATTGGTTTATTTACTGGTTTGACAGGTTCTATTATGACGGCTGCTGGGGCATATAGCATTGGTTGGGCGACGCATATTTGTGAAGCACAACGTGATAATGTTCTACAGAAAGTACTCAATATTAATTGGGCTCACTATCCGGCAGGTGATTTCCGTGCAATCGATGATACTTTAAATAGTTTACATCGACCGGTTGCAGCAGGGCCATTACAAAATTCGTTAGACGTTATACATAGTGTTTGCCGTGGTTCAAGCTTTGAACAAGACTATCAAGCGATCGTCAGCTTGCGAGATGCAAGCAGTGACTGGTTGCGTCAAGCGAGTGAAAACTTACAAAAGGGCTCGCCTAGTACGGCAGCAATTACTTGGTTGTTATGGCAATGGGGTAAACAAGTTCATTCTTGGGATGAAGTTTTTGATTTAGAAGCGCAAATCTCTGAATGGAAAATTCGCCATCCTGACTTTGTGGAAGGCGTACGTGCTCGTTTAGTCGATAAAGATTTATCGCCAGAATGGAAAGCATGTGAAGACCTTACATTACGAGGTATTTTGGCCGATGATCCACCGATCACGACGATTGATAGCTGGAATGCATTACTTAGACAATATGGCGTAGTGTCATAATCAATAATGTCTAAATTTAGTGATGAGTATTGGATGCAGCTTGCTTACGAGCAAGCTGAATTAGCAGCCAAGCAGGGAGAAATTCCTGTAGGAGCTGTAATCGTGAGTCAAAACAAGTTAATTGGAGCTGGTTTTAATGCTCCAATTGGTTTATCTGATCCTACGGCTCATGCAGAAATTCAAGCTATTCGTGCGGCTTGTGAGTCATTGAAAAATTATCGTTTACCTGAAGATGCGACTTTGTACGTTACGCTTGAGCCGTGCACAATGTGTGTGGGAGCATTAGTACATGCAAGAATTAAACATGTCGTATTTGGAACAACAGAACCTAAAGCTGGCTCACTCGTGAGTGCACGTCAATTATTAGAAAATGGTTATTACAACCATAAATTTACTTTTGAGCATGGATGTTTACATGAAAAATGTGCTCAACAGTTAAGTCTTTTTTTTAAGCAAAGACGTGAACAAAAGAAACAAGAGAAACAACAAAAAACGTCCTTAAATGATTAAAAAATGTCATGAGGTTATGGCACACTAACGCCGTTTCATTGACATGATTTATTTAAATAAGGAACTTTCATGCGTAATGTAATTACTATACAAAAAGAATTTAATGCTCCTCTTAGTGACGTCTTTAATCTGCTTTCTAAACATGCAGCTTACAACACTGCGTTTGCTCCACTACAAGTTGTGCGTGTTAAAGATTCGGCAGATCCTGAAAGGCCTGATGGAGTGGGTTCTGTTCGTCGTATGGGGTTTGGCGTGATTAAACCACTTAAAGAAGAAATCACGCATCTCGAAGAAAACAAACGTATTGAATATAAACTGATTGATAATCCTCTAGTGAAACACCATTTAGGTCGAATCGAGTTCTCAGAAATTACTCCTTATATTACTTTGGTTACGTATCGTATCGAATTAACCGCAAAAGCTCCTGTTGTAAGTAAATTAATTCTTGCACAGCTAAAACTAGCGATTACACTAGGCTTTTCGAGATTAGCTAAAGCATTTGCTTCTTCGTGAGAGTTCAATGACAGTTCAAATTATTACTATTGATGGTCCGAGTGGTTCGGGTAAAGGAACATTAGCGGCGAAACTTGCTGCGTATTATCAATTTCATTTACTTGATTCGGGTGCCTTATATCGTTTGTTAGGGTTGTCATTACATAAACATGATTTATTGGAAAAATTAGATAGCCATTTAGATGAGTGTGTTAACTATGCTCGTCAGCTTAATATTAAGTTTGAAACCTCGGCAGAGGGAACATTAGTTTTCCTCGATGGGGAAGATGTAACCCAAACTATCCGTACAGAGCGTGTTGGAGAATACGCATCTAAAGTTGCAGCAATACCAGAGCTCAGACAAGCACTCTTTGAGCGCCAAAGAGCATTTGCACAAACTCCGGGATTAGTTGCAGATGGCCGAGATATGGCAACATCAATTTTCCCGGAAGCTAATGCTAAAATTTATTTGACTGCTTCAGCTGAGTCGCGTGCTGAGCGAAGAGTAAAACAGTTGCAGGGTATGGGGCTAGATGCTAAAATAAACGACATTTTAGCTAATATACAAGCGCGTGACAAAAGAGACATGGAACGAGAAGTAGCTCCTCTCAAGCCAGCCGCAGACGCTTATATTATTGATAGTTCGGAATTAACGATCGATCAAGTATTTAAGTTGATGGTTGATTACGTCAATAGCCGTACTGTTAGCAACTAAGATTATCAGTTGACGCATAGCTTGATCAGTCTATAAAGACTATGTTGATACTTAACTAAACCGGCCTTGTCTGATCCAAGACCGCTGACTTTATCAGGTATATCATGACCGAATCTTTTGCAGCCCTCTTTGAAGAAAGTGAATTAAACCTCAACGTTGAAAAGGGTGCAGTCATCCAAGGTGTTGTTGTAAACATCGATAGTGACTGGGTTACTGTTGACACTGGCCTTAAATCTGAAGGCATTGTTGACCGTGCTGAATTTTTAAATGAACAACGTGAACTTGAAGTTCAGGTTGGCGATACTGTTGACGTAGTTGTTGAAGCTCTTGACAACGGTATGGGTCAAACAGTTTTATCACGTGAAAAAGCTAAACGTGCTGAAACTTGGACTAAACTTGAAAAAATCTTTGAAGATGGCGAAATCGTTACTGGTGTTATCTCTGGTAAAGTTAAAGGCGGTTTCACTGTTGACATCGGTCCTGTTCGTGCGTTCTTACCAGGCTCATTAGTTGACACTCGTCCTATCCGTGACACAACTCACCTTGAAGGTAAAGAGTTAGAGTTTAAAGTAATCAAGCTTGATGCTAAACGTAACAACGTTGTTGTATCTCGTCGTGCTGTTATGGAAGCTGAATCTTCTGCTGACCGTGAAGCATTACTTGCTCAACTTGAAGAAGGTCAAACAGTTACAGGTACTATCAAAAACCTTACTGATTACGGTGCATTCGTTGATCTTGGCGGTATTGATGGTCTTCTTCATATCACAGATATGGCTTGGAAGCGTATCAAGCACCCTTCAGAAGTTGTTGAAGTTGGTCAAGAAGTTACTGTTAAAGTACTTAAGTTTGACCGTGAACGTAACCGCGTATCTTTAGGCCTTAAACAATTAGGCGAAGATCCATGGTTAGCGATCATGAGCCGTTACCCTAAAGGTTCTATCGTTAAAGCACGTGTTACTAACTTAACTGACTACGGTTGTTTCGCTGAAATCGCTGAAGGCGTTGAAGGTTTAGTACACGTTTCTGAAATGGACCACACTAACAAAAACATCCACCCATCTAAAGTTGTTCAGATCGGTGACGAAGTTGATGTTATGGTTCTTGAAGTTGACGAAGAACGTCGTCGTATCAGCCTTGGTATCAAACAAACTCGTGCTAACCCATGGGAAGAGTTTGCTAAGTCTCATGAGAAAGGCGAAAAAGTTTCAGGTACAATCAAATCTATCACTGACTTTGGTATCTTCATTGGTTTAAATGGCGGTATTGACGGTCTAGTTCACTTGTCTGATATTTCTTGGAACGAACAAGGCGAAGAAGCTATCCGTCGTTACAAGAAAGGTGACACTGTTGAAGCAGTTATCTTGTCTGTAGACGCTGAAGGTAACCGTATCAGCCTTGGTATCAAGCAATTGAATAGCGATCCGTTCAATGATTTCTTAGCTGCTAACGAACGTGGTGCTTTAGTTAAAGGTACTGTAACTGCAGTTGATGCTCGTGGTGCAACTGTTAAGTTAGCTGACGAAGTAGAAGCTACTCTTAAAGCTTCTGAAATCAACCGTGACCGCGTTGAAGATGCAACTAAATTCTTAGAAGTTGGTCAAGAAGTTGAAGCGAAAATCATCAACGTTGACCGTAAATCTCGTTCTATCAACTTGTCTATCAAAGCGAAAGACGAAGCTGAAGAGAAAGAAGCAGTTGCTAACTTGCGTACAGCATCAGCTTCTCAAGACAATGGTCCTAAGACTATTGGTGACTTGATCAAAGCACAAATGAAGTAATAAGTTAACAAAGTACAGTTTCATGTAACGAAATTGTACTTTTTATACAAATTACTGTAAACGGTAGCGTAGTATTCAACATACTGCGCTACCGTTTTGTATTTAAACAGGTTATTATCAAACGACTTAGAGTAGTAATAAATAACGAGGTCGTAGATGACTACTGAAGCTCTTAATAAGTCTGATTTGATTGAACGCATTGCGCTAAAAAATCCACACTTGGCTGAACCATTGGTGGAAGAAGCGGTTAAGATTATGATTGACCAAATGATCGAAGCTCTTTCGTCTGACAATCGTATTGAAATCCGTGGTTTTGGTAGCTTTGCATTACACCACCGTGAACCTAGAGTTGGTCGTAACCCTAAAACAGGTAAGTCAGTAGATGTTGCAGCGAAGGCTGTTCCACATTTTAAACCAGGTAAAGCACTCCGTGATGCAGTGAATGAATCTGGAAAATAAATAAAACTCATAAGTGGGGTGCCTATGCGTTATATTCTAATTGCATTACTCATTATTGTATTTGGCTATTCTTTAGCACTTGTTTTGCAGAACCCAACAGAACTTCCTGTTGATTTATTATTTACTCAAGTTCCTGCAATGCGTTTAGGTTTATTATTGTTGCTTACCTTAGCGCTTGGAATTGTGGTTGGGCTTTTATTAGGTGTACAAGTTTTCCGAGTTTTCCAAAAAAGCTGGGAAATTAAACGTCTCCGCAAAGATATTGATCATTTGAGAAAAGAACAAATTCAAAGTGCTCAATTGGCGGCAGCAGAAGCAGCTGCAAATGTAAGACATGAAAAAACTGTTGTAGATATTTATCCCCAAGATAAAAACTCTACTCCTTTATAATTTTTGGTACTACTCTTTATCTCGTCATAAAGAGTAGTATTTTCCCTTCTATATTCCTCATTATCCTTCTAGTTTAAAATCACTATTTCCTCATTTAAGAACTTGGTTCAATAGATTTCTTTATTACTGGCTGACTTGTCTATTATAATAGCGCTGATTTTATGTGATGGAAGAAAGTCTCTTGAGTATCATTGTTGCGTTGGACGCTAAAAGCCAATATGACGCTTTAAAAATTGTTGAACAACTTGATCCTACTTTATGTCGCGTAAAAGTAGGTAAAGAGCTTTTTACTCATGAAGGCCCATCTGTTGTAAAAAAACTTCAAGAAGAAAATTTCGAAGTTTTCCTAGATTTAAAATTCCATGATATTCCAAATACGACGGCTCAAGCTGTATGTGCTGCCGCAGACTTAGGTGTATGGATGGTTAACGTACATGCATCAGGTGGCCGTAAAATGATGGAAACCTGTGTGGAGCGTTTAAAAGCAGGTAATTATCAAACACAATTAATTGCGGTAACAGTTTTAACTTCTATGGGGCGTGAAGATTTAAAAGATATCGGGTTAGATATTGAACCTGTAGAACAAGTTAAAAGATTGGCGAAACTTACTAAAGAAAGTGGTTTAGATGGTGTAGTTTGTTCTGCTCAAGAAGCTAAAATTCTTCGTGAGTTAATTGGACAAGATTTCTCTTTAGTTACTCCGGGAATACGTCCTGAAGGTAGTAATGCAGATGACCAAAAACGTATTGTAACTCCGAAACAGGCAATGCTTGATGGGTCTACACATTTAGTTATTGGTCGTCCGATTACTAAAGCAGAAAATCCAACTGAAATGTTGAAATCAATTCTTGCTTCAATTGCTTAAAAGTTTAAAAACACAGTAATTAAAAGTGGAGCGAGTAGGCTTAAGAGTAAGCCGCTCATCATGGCATGTGGTACATAATGTGTGCCACATGACTGTTTTACCATTGCTAATGTTACATCCATTGAAGTAGCGCCAGCACTTGAAATTGCTGGACGTGGAAACCGCCAACCCATTGTATACATGAGTAAAATTGCAACTATCTCTCTAAATAGATCTGTGAGCAAGGCAATCCCACCTAACTCAGCTGAATGTAGCTGTGTAAATAAAATACCTGACATTGAATACCAACCATAGCCTTGGCCCAAAGCTAATATTTCATTAAGTGTAAACTCATGACCAAGTAAGGAATAGTTGAGAAACCCAGCTAAGCACGAGCCTATAAAGGCGGCCAAAGGTACAATAAGAATTTTCCAGCTTAACCATGTGCGATTAAAATGAGTAAAAGCAAGTTCGATTCCGATTAAAAAAATAAAAAGTAATAGTAAATACCAACTATTAAAGGGAATATGGGTATGTAATTGGGTAAGAAGAATTCCTAAAACCACGCCTATTGTTAAAGCTAAGAATGCCTTGGCAATATTTTTTAATGCATTCATAAAAAGTTGAAGTGAAATTTTCCCTTTAACACTTTCTTTATCAAAAATTGTATAGGCGAATAAGCAAGTAAAAAAAGAACCAAGAGAAGTGGTTAATGCAATTAATAGAGCAGGTGGAAGTATAGTAGAAGGATTATCAATTTGGTCAAGGGCGAGTGTTAGTTCTAAAGCCACACTGGTTAGTAAAATATAAGAAAAATAAGGCAGGATTTTAAAAATAAAATGCCGAATATTTAGTGAGAGTTTAGGACCTAGAAAATAACCAAATGCTAATACAAGAAAAATTTGAATAATGAGACTAATGGACTGCATATAATAATAGATAGATTGTTATCAACCTATCTATTATGTATTGAACATATTATGCTGCATAGCTCTGTGAGCATTTATTTAATAACAAATAATCTTTAGGATTAACTTTACGAGTGTCTAGCCAATATTTCCATGTATAAGTTGGCCATAAAGAAAAGTTCTTTCCATCGGCAGCTTGATACCAGCTGCTACATCCGCCAGCTTGCCATACAGTACCTTGAAGTTGTGTTTGTATTCTTTGATTGAAGGAATCCTGAACTTCCGGTTTAACTTCTATAGCGTGCTGTCCAGATTTTTCAACCAGATCAATAAGCTGTAAAATATAATTAACTTGTGACTCAATCATAAATATAATCGAATTATGACCTAAAACGGTATTTGGCCCGACCAGTTGAAATAGGTTAGGAAAATTCTTGGTCATAATTCCATAATAACTTTCTGCACCGTTTTTCCAGGCCTGTTTCAATTCAATTTGATTGCGACCAATACATGTAAAATGTTTTAAATAAATACGTGGATCGGTAACAAAACCAGTTCCATAGATTAAACAGTCAATTGGTCTTTCTTTTCCATCCTTTGTAATAATAGTGTTCTCTTTAATTTCTTGAATACCCTCGGTCACTAATTCAACATTTTTTCGGTTAAAAGTAGGGAAGTATTTATTTGAAATTAGAATGCGTTTACAGCCCATCACAAAGTCTGGTGTAAGTTTCTTGGCTAAATCTTTATCTTTAACTTGGAAACGTATAAATGCCTCAGCTAATTTTTGCCCATATTTCATGATTTGCGGCTGAACTATAGGAACAACGCGAGATTCATTACTCCAATAAAGGCGGCTGCGATGAATTTGTCGGTATAGGTTTGATTTTTTAAATAGAGCTTTGCTCAAATTAGAGTATTTACGCTCATCTCGTGGGATAACCCAAGCTGCTGTACGTTGGAATACATATAATTGCTTAACGTCTTTTGCGATTTCTGGAATATATTGAATTGCACTACCACCAGTACCAATGGAAGCAACTGATTTACCTTCTAGACTGTAGTCATGTTCCCATTGGGAAGAGTGAAAAACTTTACCCTTGAACTTTTCAATACCTTGAATATGAGGGATTTGTGGAATATGTAGTGGACCTGATGCAAAAACTACAAATTGTGCTTCGAGAGAAGGTTGGTTTGCAAAATCTAGTGTCCATATATGGCGCACTTCATCATACTGTACATGAGTAACCTCATGGTTAAACTTACAGTAGTTTTTAATTTGATATTGATTGGTTATATCTTGGATATAATCGAAAATTTCAGGAGCTTCTGCATAACGTTTTGACCAGTCAGTTTTAGGTGCAAAAGACAAAGAGTACATATGTGATTGAACATCACACGCAGCTCCTGGATAGCGGTTTTCACGCCAAGTTCCACCGACATCATTAGATTTTTCTAAAATAAAAAAATCTGATTGTTGGCTTTGTAACAGACGAATAGCCATGGCAAGGCCACCGAATCCAGCACCAATAATTGCGATTTTAGTTTTTTGAATAGCATGTTGTTTTGCGTTTAGCATTGGAAACCCTGCATATGCGGTAAAGAGGATTGCAGGCAAGACTAACGTTTTTTAAACAGTTTAAACATGATTGTATCGACGTGAAAATTGATAGATTCGGCAATTAATTTTATCACTTCTTTATAGTAAAACATTTCAGTCTAGGGAAATTGATAAAAGAATGAAACGATCGGCACTTGGTTTAATCTATTTAATTCAAGGAATGCGCAATGCGGGCATTGATGTCGACTCACGTTTGGCAGATATAGGTATTAAAGTAGATTCCTTGGACCCAAGCTCAACAATTCATGACAGTTTGGAATGGGATATACAGCAAATTATTAGTGAGAATGTTGACCCAGAGAAAGGATTATTTATTGGACAACATTACGCATTGGCAGGTTATGGTCCTTTACTCATGTTACTTGTGACCAGCCATGATATACAAACAGCCTTAGAAAAAGGCATACAGTATCAAAAGCTTACGCATTTATTTGGTACTTTGAGCTTACAAGAAACTGAAAATCACATCATTTTAAACTATTTACCGGTCGATTTAAAAACAGAAATCGGTTTACTCCGTGCCCAATGCGAAATTTCGGGCACTTATAAGTTTATTCAGGATATTTATACCATGATGGGCTTAAAAATGCCTGATATGCGTATAGATTTACCATTTCCGAAACCCTCTGATCCAGATACCGTTGCTCAATATTACGCATATTATGGAGATGATCTACATTTTAATTCTACACATGCAGCATTTAGCCTAAGTAACAATATGCTGGAAATAAAAATTCCTTCAGCAGATATTATTACTCATCGTATCTATGAGGCTAAATGTATTAAAGAAATAGAAAGATTAAATGAACAAGATCATCAAATACCGCCTATTATTCAATATGTGCAAGATTATTTAGAGCTACAACAAGGAATTATCCCGAGCATGGCGGAAACCGCTTTTGCTTTGAAAATGCCTGAAAGGACATTAAGGCATCAATTGCAGCAGCTTAATACGAGTTATAAACAAATTCGTGAACAGATTATTAAGAATAAGGCGCTTAAACTTATGGAATATAAAGAGTATTCAATAGAAGTTATTGCAGAAGCACTTGGTTATTCTGAACCTGCCGCTTTTAATCATGCATTTAAAAGATGGTTTGGACAGAGTCCTCGGCAATATGGAAAAGAGTTTTACTGAGTGTAACTCTTGATGCTAAAAGCTAATGTGGTCGGACAAAATGTTCGCTATACTCTCTTCAGTTAAAATTGAAATAAAATGATATGTTAAATTTAAAATCTTCTCATAGTACTGCATTTACTCCGTCTTCCCCAGCAGAGCGCTATGCTGAGGCATTGGCTTCAGGCCAGTTTATGGCAGATGAGGCACAAGCACAGGCAGTGCAAGAATTAGATCGTGTATGGAAAGAACTTTTAAATCGTTATAAGGCTTCTAAAAAAGCTTTCCGTCGTTTCCGCCGCCAAACTTCTCCAAAAGGCGTATATATGTGGGGCGGTGTAGGACGTGGCAAAACTTGGCTTATGGACCAATTTTATGAGTCTGTACCATTTCGCCGTAAAACACGTATGCATTTTCATCACTTTATGCAACATGTTCATAAAGAGTTAAATAAACTTTCGGGTCAACGTAATCCACTCGATATCGTAGCTGATCAAATTTATAAAGATGCTGTCGTTATTTGTTTCGATGAGTTTTTTGTCTCGAACGTAACTGATGCAATGATTTTGAGTGACTTATTCCAAAAGTTATTTGTTCGTGGTGTAACGCTCATTGCAACTTCAAACATTGCACCAGACGGTTTATATAAAAACGGGATTCACCGTGATCGTTTTATTCCTACAATTGAAATGGTTAAAAAGAACTGTGTCGTTTTAAATGTAGATGCAGGGGTGGATTACCGTTTACGTGTTTTAAAACAGGCTCAATTGTTTAAATCACCATTAGGTAATGAAGCTCAAAGCTGGATATCAGAGCGTTATACTGCTTTAACTCATACTCAAACCAATTCTCATGAACCGATTGTGATCAATAACCGTGTTGTTGAAACACTAGGGCATACGGAAGATGTTTTATGGTGTGAGTTTTCTGAACTTTGCTTAAAGCCGCGTAGTCCAGCAGACTTTATTGAAATTGCCAATATTTATAATACGGTTTTGGTCAGCAATGTTCCTCACTTAACAGACTTCTTGTCTGAAGGCACACGTCGTTTTATCTATCTAGTCGATGAATTTTATGATCGTGGAGTGAAACTACTTTTAACCTCTCAAGATAGTATTATTGATATCTATCAAGGCGAGAAATTGGCTTTTGAAATTGAGCGTACTCGTTCACGTTTATTAGAAATGCAGTCAGATGAGTATTTGCATTCTGAACATCGACATATTGATGCGACTAAAACTTCTTAAGAAATCAGATATGAAGAGCGCTCTAAATTGAGCGCTTTTTTTACAACAAAAAAAGATAAATTTAGCGAAATAGTACTTTTTCATTGTGCAAAGTTTGATATAACTAAATACGCTTTAAAAAAAACAAGATAGTGAAATTTTTTGTCTGTTAACAAAAAGTCTAGTTTCAGTATCTTTAAATATTGAATAAATTGTTGGGAATCCTAGTTAGAATTTTAATATTTTCCTATATAGAAAAATTTATCTTTGTCAATAGTTATGCAAGGGAAAATGCTTACTATTTAGGAATGTGATATTAGTATTCAGCTTAATTTAAATCGGTATACTAGGATTCTCTTGGTATAAAAAGTAGCAACTTCAGGAAAGACAATGACTGCACGTATTCAAAAAGGCAAGTTAGCGATTGCTAAAGAACTTTACGATTTTATCGAAAATGAAGCTTTACCAGGTTCTGGTTTAGATAGTGAAACTTACTGGAAGAACTTTGAGCAAGTTGTTGTCGACCTTAGTCCAAAGAATAAAGCATTATTGGCTAAGCGTGATGAATTACAAGCAAAAATTGATGAATGGCACCGCAACAATAAATTTGAATTAGGTGCTTACAAAGCATTTTTAACTGAAATTGGTTATTTATTACCAGAAGTTGAAGACTTCCAAATTACTACTGAAAACGTAGATGAAGAAATTGCATTGTTAGCAGGGCCACAATTAGTAGTGCCTGTACGTAATGCACGTTATTGCTTAAATGCAGCAAATGCGCGTTGGGGTTCTTTATATGATGCACTTTACGGTTTTGATGTAATTTCAGAAGAAGGCGGTGCAGAAAAAGGAAAAGGATATAACCCTGTACGTGGTGCGAAAGTTATTGAGTTTGCTAAAAACTTCTTAAATGAAATTTTCCCGCTTGCGCAAGGATCACATGCTGATGCAACTAAATATGCAATCGAGCAGAATAAACTCGTTGTGACTTTAAAAGATGGTACTAAAACTGGCTTAGCTCATGAAGCTCAATTTGTGGGCTTCAATGGTGAAGAAGCGAACCCTTCAGAAGTTGTTCTTTTGAGTAATGGCCTACATGTCATTATTGAAATTGATGCGAATAGCCCAATTGGCCAAACTGATTTAGCGGGTGTTAAAGATCTAACACTTGAAGCTGCGGTTACAACAATTCAGGATCTTGAAGACTCTGTAGCAGCTGTTGATGCAGAAGAAAAAGTTGAAGGTTATCGTAACTGGTTAGGTTTGATGAAGGGTACTCTTCAAGAATCTATCGAAAAAAATGGTAAAACAATTGTTCGCGCTTTGAATAAAGACCGTGAAATTAAAAATTTGATCGGTGGCACAACAAAACTTCATGGTCGTTCACTTATGTTACTTCGTAACGTAGGTCATTTAATGACGAATCCAGCGATTTTAGTTGATGGTGAAGAAATTTTCGAAGGTATTATGGATGCGTTGGTAACGCCATTGTTATCAATTGCTGACATCCGTAGTGAAAACGAAAATAAAAACTCTCGTAAAGGGTCTATGTATATTGTTAAACCAAAAATGCATGGTCCTGAAGAAGTTGCTTTTGCTGTTGAGTTATTTGAGCGTGCTGAGCAAGCCTTAGGATTACCAGCGAAGTCTTTAAAAATCGGTATTATGGATGAAGAACGCCGTACATCTGTAAACTTGAAAAACTGTATTGCTGCTGCTAAAGATCGCACAATCTTTATTAACACTGGGTTCATGGACCGTACTGGTGATGAAATTCATACTTCTATGGAAGCTGCTCCAGTTGTTCGTAAAGAAGCGGTTAAAACACAAAAATGGATTGCTGCATACGAAAACCGTAACGTTGCAATTGGCTTGAAATGTGGTTTACAAGGTAAAGCTCAAATTGGTAAAGGCATGTGGCCAAAACCAGATAGCATGAAAGATATGTTGGCAACTAAAGCTGCTCATCCAAATGCTGGTGCTTCATGTGCTTGGGTTCCATCACCAACTGGTGCTGTACTTCATGCGATGCATTACCATCAAGTAAATGTAAAAGCACGTCAAGATCAGTTAAAAGCTGAAGAAATGTTGTCATTAGATGACTTGTTAACTCCTCCATTTGCAACTGATACAAACTGGTCAGCAGAAGAAATTAATAACGAACTTGAAAATAACTGCCAAGGTATTTTAGGTTACGTTGTTCGTTGGGTTGACTTAGGTGTAGGTTGTTCAAAAGTTCCTGATATTAACAATGTGGGCTTAATGGAAGACCGTGCAACATTACGTATTTCTTCTCAACATGTTGCCAACTGGTTACGTCACGGTATCGTGACTCGTGAACAAGTTGAAGAAGTGCTTAAACGCATGGCAAAAATTGTTGATGAACAAAATGCGAATGATCCATTGTATAAACCAATGGCAGCTAACTTTGAAACTAATATTGCTTTCCAAGCAGCTTCAGACCTTATCTTTAAAGGTTGTGAACAGCCTTCTGGTTATACTGAGCCATTACTACATGCGGCTCGTTTAAAATTAAAAGGTTATACAGGTGACTAATTTTAACCTGTTATAAAAAAGCCTCTTCGGAGGCTTTTTTATTTCCGGTATATTTTGTGCTTATAGATAAGGCGTGAATTTATAAATAAAGGATTTCAAGTTTGATTAACTTAAAAAATCTCGATCGTGAAAATTGGCTTCTATGCGCAAAATTATCATTAGATGAATCTCAAAAGGACTATGTCGCGCCAAATGTATACTCTATTGCTGAGTCTAAAGTCGAGGAACACTTTAAAAAAACGCTAACTGAGAATTCAAGTTAGCGTTGAAGGAAATGGAATTAACTAAAGTTAAAAGCGATATTAATTGTTACTCACAATCCCAATTTTAGTTACACCTAAACGCTGCGCCGTAGCCATGACCATCGCTACATTTTTATATTCAGCCATTTGGTCTGGTTTAAGTTTGATTTGGTCTTGATCTTTTTTGGCGACAACACCTTGAAATAAAGTCTCTAGTGCCTTGCGGTCAGAAACCTGTTGGTTATTCCAAAATACTTTGCCTGCTGCATCAATTCTTACATCAATGACTTCAGGTGGCTTTTCATTTGTTGGTGGCGGTGTGCCATTTGGCAAATTAATATTAATCGCATTGTTTGGTGCAGGTATAGTAATAATAAACATAATAATGAGTACCAGCATGACATCAATAAGTGGTGTCATGTTCACCTCTAGCATTAAATCGTCATCATTATTTGAACCAACATTCATACCCATAAAATTCTCCTTAAGATCATTACGGGGAGGCTGGAGGGGTAGTAACAAAGGCAATTTTGCCAATACCAGCTTGTTTGGTCGTACTAATGACCTGATCTATCGCTTCAAAATGGGTAAGCTGATCTCCTCGAATATGTACCTCCGGCTGCGGTCTTTTTTGTGCCACAGCTTGTAATTTTGCTAACAATATTTCTTTATTCGGTACATAACTCTCGTTCCAGAAAATATCGCCTTTCTTATTAACTGAAAGTTGGATGTTTTCAGGCGTGGTCGCGTACGGAGTATTTTTTTCTTCTGGTAGTTTCACCGGAACTGTATGCGTAACTACCGGAATAGTAATAAGAAAAATAATAAGTAAAACCAACATGACATCTACGAGAGGTGTCGTGTTAATCGTTCCAATCATTTCGTCATCATCTTCAGAACCAACACTCATACCCATAATGTCTGCTCCTGATTATTTAATGCTGCGATTAATTGAATTGTTGGTATTAATTTCTCCGCTTAATAAAACTGCATGTAAATCTGAACCAAATGAACGAACATTTTCCATCACTGCTTTATTACGACGAGTCAACCAGTTGTAACCCAGTACAGCAGGTACTGCGACCGCAAGACCAATAGCTGTCATAATGAGAGCTTCACCAACTGGGCCTGCAACTTTATCAATAGATGCCTGACCTGAAATCCCGATTGCAGTTAAAGCGTGATAGATTCCCCATACTGTTCCGAAAAGACCTACGAAAGGTGCTGTAGAGCCAACTGTTGCTAAAAAAGCGAGACCGCCGCCTAAATGGTTTTGTACTTTTTCGATAGCACGTTGTATTGAAATGCTCACCCAAGTATTAAAGTCAATGCGTTCAAGTAGTGAGCCGCCGTGTGATTTAGTCGAGTTAATGCCTTTTTCTGCAATAAAACGGTACGCGCTACTTTGTTCTAAACCTTCTGCAGCATTATCAAGGGAAGTTGCTTCCCAGAAATGTTTTTCAGCTTCTTTACCTTGGCGTTTGACTTTACCTTGTTGTAATAATTTAGAGATGATGATGTACCAAGTACCAATCGACATGAGTACTAAAATAAATAAGGTAGACTTAGCGACTAAGTCACCTTCACGCCAAAGGGCTTCTAGACCATATGGATTTTTAACAGTTTCACTTGTTGCAGGCTTTGGTGGTGGAGTTGGAGTAGTTGTATTTGAAGTAGCTTCAGTAGTTGCTGTTGCCACAGGAGCATTGCTCGTTTCTTCTGCGAAAACTGAGCTTAATGGAAGTAACGAGCAAGCTGCGATTAAACTTGCAGAAGCGAAATGTACTAGTGGTTGAGTTGATTTTTTCATCATATATCTCCAATATTTTTTAATTTCTTGCTAATTCAATTGTTTATTCAATTACGAATGGATATTCAATTTCATACCAGTCTTGCTGAGGCACGCCATCTTTCATTGCTGGTTTGAACGTACATAAGCTGTAGGCTTTAGTTGCTGCTTTATCTAAAATTTTGCTGCCACTCGATTTTTTTACTTTGACATCAATGACTTTGCCGGATGTATCAACCAAAACACGTATACGCACCGTTCCTTGCTCTTCGTTCATGAGTGCTTCGCGTGGATATTCTGGTTTTTCACAGCCTGCAGAGCCTTCTGAAACACCACGAGTTACACCAGCGGATTTAGGTGCTGGTGCAGCAGCTGCCACTGGAGCTGGTGCAGCAACAGGGCTCGGAGAAGGAGTACTAGGTGCAGCAGGAGCTGGAGTAGCGACTTTAGTCGGTTGAGCTACTGGCGTCGTTTTTTGTACTGGTGTTGCTACTTTCTCTACTTCTTTTGGTGGCTCAGGAACCTTGGCAACTTTTTCTACCATTTTTGGTGGCTCAGGTGGTTTTTCCTTTGGTTTCGGCTCTTCCGGTTTTGGTGGAGGAGGTGGCTTAATATCCTGAATAATTTGTAATTCCACAGGTTTTTCTGCTGGTTTTTGAATGTTGTTTGCTAAACCTGATATCAGAATATAGGCAACAAGAAGATGCAGAAAAATGACTGCAGCAATACCAATTAGGCGTTTGGCAGATTTATTTTCTATGTCTGTAAAAGTCATGCCCATAGTTACTCCTGAAACTGTAGACAAACAATTTTTAAAATGACTGTTTGGCTAAGAATGAGTATTTGTTCTGCAAACTAACTGTTGTGAGCTACATTTGCAGAACAACCATTTAGAACTTATATGTACCTCGTACAAAGTAAGTACGTCCTAAAGGATCTGCGTAACGTGGGTCATATCCCATTTGGAAGTTGTCACCAACATTTGAAGCAGGAGGGTCTTCATCAAAGATATTCTTAATACCTGCTGTAACTTCTAGATTTTTAAAGCCTTTGTATGTGCCTGAAATATTATAAATTGTATAGTCACTCACTTTATGGTCTTGATACCCTACCTTGACAGTGGAGCTCGAGTTTTGGTCATCATAACCACGAGTGAATTGTTGTTGGAAATTTACACCCCAGTTTTGATAATTCCAGTATAAATTAGCAGTATGTTTCCAACGAATAATTGGAGCATCTCCAACATATGTGCCTAAACTACTAATCCATTCTCCATCTTTTTCATTTTGATATTTATATTTAATAACATAAGTTCCATCAATTCCAAAACCAAATCGACCTGTTGCTGTCATTGGGGTTATATAATTTAGACTTACATCGACACCAGAAGTTTTTAAATCACCCATATTGTCTTGAGTAGTAATGATATGGTTAAGCGTTCCATCTGGGTTGCGTACGAACTTGTCGGCATATTTTGTTGGATTGTTAAAAATATCACCTTCAGGTAATGCCGCAATTTGATTTTCAACTTCAATATTAAAGTAGTCTAAAGTTAGAACTAAATTTTTAATTGGTTCTAGAACTAGACCGGCAGTAAATGATTTTGATTCCTCAGGATCGAGATCTTTATTCCCTCCATTTTTGCGGTCAAATTGGGTTTCGCAATCACGACTAGCAACACCGCCAGGTGGAAGAGTATCTCCTGGTTTTTTAGGAGGACCATTCGGACAAAGTACAGGGTCATTATGGTAGGCTGAAGTATTTGTTATAGAGTTAGGAGCATTTACTTCCCATAAAGTTGGTGCTCTAAATCCTGTGCTATAAGAGGTACGGAACATTAACTGTTTAATAGGTTCCCAACGAAGTGCGAATTTAGGATTAAACGTATCACCGAAATCACTATAATCATCGTAACGAGCAGCAAGTTGAGCTTCTAAAGTTTTATGTAAGGGAATATGCAATTCAGTAAAGACTGCTTTGATATCTCTTTTTCCTTTATTGGTAGGTTCATCAGGATCAACACCTGTACTTGGTGCTTGACTAGCTACTTCAGATACTACGTTTGAGGTCCATTCATCGTGGCGGTAGCTAGTTCCAATTGCAAAACCAACGTCACCTGCAGGTAATTTAAATATAGGTCGACTGGCGGTGAAATCAACAGTAGTTGAATCAACATCTGCTTTTAAATAAGCACCAGTTACCCCTAGTGTATCCCATAAGCCAGCATCTTCTGGTGCTTGTGGACCAAAAGGGTTTAAAATACCATTATTTAAAGCTTCTTGAGTTTTGTTATAGTTAAGATAACCCCTGTTTAACCGATCTTCTGCTTCGCTATGAGCATAAGTAACACCAGTATTAATATCCCAACCATAAGCTTCGCCTTCTAAACCACCGAATATTCGATGTGACTCATTAATACTAGAACTAACACGATTACCAGCTTGAGAACGAATATAAAGTTCAAGTGGACCGCTCACATTATTCATTCCAGGAGTAATACCATTACCTGGATAATATTTACTATCAGGATTTAATGTTAAATCAAAGAAAACGTCTGGAGCCACAGAGGTAGTAATTTCATTACGCGCGTAGACGTATTCTGCTACAGCATTTAAATTATCATTAAGTTTAAAAGTAGCACGCCCTAATGCTGAGATGTCTTCAGTTTTTGGAACAATTCCAATCACTGCCTGACTATTGTAACGGCAGGATCCATTCTGTACATAAACAAACGGGTTACTTCCACAGCCTGTGGCTGCATATGGGTTTCCTTCGACACCAGTTTCCTTGTCATAAAAATTAGCGGGAAAGCTACCGCTACTCCCTTTTGTAATACCTAGTTCTGGTATTAATCCTCCACGTTTACTAACTTTACGATCTTTTGCCATAACGTCGTTGCCATGTCGGTAATCGATGACACCAAAGATATTAAAGCCATTTTCATCAAGATCACCATAACCACCAAATACACTTACATCTTGTGTATCCCCCCCATTTTGCTCTGGTTGTGTCAAACCTCCACTGATGTTTAAACCAGTAAATTGTTTTTTAGTAATGAAGTTGATTACACCACCAATCGCATCTGTACCATAAATTGCTGATGCTCCATCTCGTAAGACCTCAATGCGATCTAACATAGCGAGTGGAATAATATTTAAATTAGTGACACCACTATCATAAGCATTAGCAGCTAAACGACGACCATTAAGTAAGATTAAGGTTTTATTGGCACCAATTCCTCGGAGATCCGCTGCTGAACCTACAGTTCCGCTAGCACCTACATTTTGCGCAGTAACAAAACTTGATTGATTTGCACTGATTTTTGCCAAAGCCTCTTCAGTTGTTGTTACCCCTTGTTTTAAAATTTCATCAACTTTCACCACGGTAATTGGCGAAGCACTTTGTGCCGCAACACCTTTAATTGAAGAACCTGTAACGGCAACTTTTACGACTTTTGTTGGTTTTTCATCGGTACTTGATTGTTCGGTTTCTGCTGCTTGTGCCATGGTAAGACACATCATGCTTAAACTAAGGGTGCTTAATTTAAGAATTGTTTTGCCAATCTTGGGGGTTGCCTGAGATCGAACATTGTATTTTTTTTTCATCGTGGACTTGATCCCTTTTTGTTGTCGTTAGCGATATTGCTGGAAAGTTTTTAAGCAAAGCAAGTGCCAACTATATATTTTTCTTTTTTTAGTTTATGCAAAATATTGATAAATATTGATTTTATTATGCTTGAGTATGAAGTTTTAGTTTTTTTGATATAAAAATAAATTTTCCATTTGGAAAATTTTTTGATGTTGGCGAAAAGTTTCAAATTTATTTGTATAAAAAATATACATTACTAGACTCTTCACATGCTTATTAAATAAAAATGTATCGTTTTAGAGCCTTTTAATATGTAATGTTATAATATTTATCACTCCATGGTTAAATTATATTTTTATTATTAATCAATATATTGTTTTAAAAATATCTGTAATTTAGGCTTGATCTAATGTGGATCATAATTAATTTTTAATGTATTTTATTTGTGCATTTAAGGTATTAGATGATTAACTTATATGAATATAATATTTGGCAAAAAGTTACTTTTATTTATATAGTTCAAACGTTTTTAAGTATCTAATAAAAATATGAATTTTTAATATTTTTAAATATTTTAAGATGGATATTAATAAATGGCATGAAATTCGCTTTATATTCAATGGTTACAAAACATTAGGTATTTGAGTTTATTTTTTCCATTTGATCAAATCGAAAGAGGATAAAGGAAAGTAAATTTTAAATCCTAAATAGGCCTATCTGTTGAAAAAGAACTTTTCTTATGCAGATTTAGATGTTACTCAAAAGGATAATATCTTTTAAAAAAACTAATTACGTGGGTATGAACTTGAAATTAAAATTTTTTAAGCTCGCCATTTTAAGTCTGGCTATTACATCAGTTCCTTGTGCTTACGCAATTACGCCAGCGCAACCAAACAAAATTTTGCATGTTGCCTATGAAGCCCCAGATGATGGCTTCGATATGGTTAAAACCACCAATTTCTATAGCGCTAATATTGCTGAGGCAATTTTTGAGCCTTTACTCAAATATGACTATTTAGCACGTCCATTACAGTTAGTTCCCAATACTGTAGAAAGCCTGCCCAAAGTGGAACAAGACGGTAAAGTTTATATATTTAAAATTAAGCCGGGTATCTATTTTACCAATGATCCAGCTTTTAAAGGTAAACGCCGTGAGTTAGTGGCTGAAGACTACGTCTATACAATTAAACGTATTTTAGACCCTAAAAATAGAGCGCCTTCTGTTTCTTTTATTGATGGTAAGTTACAAGGTGCCGATGTGGTTGTAGCTCAAGCAAAGAAAACTGGAAAATTTGATTATGCTGCTCCAATTGCAGGGCTTAAAGCGATTGATCGATATACTCTACAATTTACTCTGACTCGCCAAGACTTTAATTTTCCTTATATTCTTGCCTATATTACATTTGGTGGTGTTGCTAAAGAGGTTGTTGATTATTACGGTGATCGTATTGGCATGCATCCAGTAGGTACTGGACCGTACATGTTAAGTAAATATGTTCCAAGAAGTAAGGTCGAGTTGGTTGCCAATCCTGATTATCGTGGTTTTATTTGGAATTTTAAGTCAACAGGCACGCCTTGGGATAACCAACTTGTTAAGGAAATGTCTGGAAAGAAAATGCCACAAGTTGGCAAGGTGGTGGTCAGTATTATTGAAGAAGAGCAGTCACGATGGTTAGCTTTTCAGTCTGGACAACTAGACTTTGATAAACTCACAGCGAATGCTGTTCCTCAAGCGTTAGATGGAAATCAACTTAAAGCTTCTTTTCAAAAAAGAGGCATTAAACACTTTCCATATAAAGAACCTGAAATGACCTATACTATGATGAATATGCGTGATCCGGTGATTGGTGGTTTTAGCCCAGAAAAAATAGCGCTTCGTAGAGCAATTACTTTGGCCTATGACCAAAAAGAAAGTATAAAACAGGCATATAAAGGTCAGGCAGTTAGAGCAGAAATGTTTATACCTGAAGGTGTAAACGGATATAACCCGAAGTATAAAAGTAGCGTAGGATATAATCCACGGCTAGCAAATAAACTGCTTGATTATTATGGCTATAAAAAAGCGGCTGATGGCTACCGGACCTTACCAAATGGCAAACCTTTAATTTTAAAAATCAATACAGAAAATAGCTCAGCATCGGTTATTCATTCAGAACTCTGGAAAAAAAATCTAGATGCGATTGGCATTCGAGCTGACTTTAAGGTAAGTAACTTTGCAGATAACTTAAAAGCCGCTACTCAATGTAAATATATGATCTGGAGCGGTGCATGGATTGCTGACTATCCTGAAGGAGATAATTTTGCACAATTACTATATGGACCAAATGCTGGGCAGGGAAACCATGCTTGTTATCAGTCTAAAACCTATGATGCTCTTTATACTCAGGCCATTCATTTACCACCTCAACAACGTCTACCATATTACGAAAAACTTAACCGTCAGATAGAAGCTGATAATCCTTGGATTATTCATGTAACTCGAATTCGCAATTGGTTGATACGGCCACAAGTTCAGGGTTTTAAACCCCACCCAATGATGAATACAAACTGGCAATATCTTGATATTACCCCTATTAAAAAATAATTTTAGATAAAGATCATCATGACCGAAAATTTAAAACAAAAGCTTAAGCACTGTAGTGTCGGCCTATTCTTTGCCGGAATGGCTTTAACGGGTTCTATATCTATTTTTGCGAAAAGCCCAGCCGATCCAAATAAAGTTTTGCGTTATGTATTCCCAACAGCTGAAACAGGCTTCGACCCAGCTTATGTACATGACTTATATTCAGCGCATGTACTCACATCTATATTTGAAACTTTATATACCTATGACTATTTGGCAAGACCAGCAAAATTAATCCCACACGTGGCTACGGCTATGCCAGAAGTGAGTGCAGATGGTCTGACTTATACCATTCATATTAAGAAGGGTATTTACTTTACAGCCGACCCAGCGTTTAAAGGTAAACCTAGAGAGTTAACAGCTTACGATTATGCATATTCTTTTAAGCGGTTATTAGACCCGAATTTACGCTCACCTAATAGTTGGTTATTGGAAGATAAAATTGAAGGTATGAATGCTTTAGTCAAAGCAGCCAATAAATCCGGAAAATTTAATTACGATCAAAATGTAAGTGGTTTACAAACACCTGATAAGTACACTTTGGTGATTCGGTTAGTAAAACCAGACTATAACTTTCCTTTATTACTGGCCCATGATCCGACAGGTGCGGTGGCACGCGAAGTCATCGAGAAATATAAAGATAAAGCCGGTTTTGTTATGGGGCATCCGGTAGGAACCGGACCTTATATGCTCAGTAAGTGGATACCTGCCTCACGTATTGTTTTAAAAGCAAATCCTGAATATCGAGGTTTTACCTGGAACTTTAATGCCAGTAGCCCCGGGGATGAAGCAATTGTAAAGCGCCTTAAAGGTAAACAAATGCCTCAAATCGGCACAATTGATATTCAGGTCATGGAAGAAAACCAGTCACGATGGTTAGCATTCCAGCGTGGTGAGGTAGATATCATTCAGCTTGAAGGGCAATTAGTTTCAAAAGCGATTA
Organism: Acinetobacter sp. OYA S30; assembly: GCF_033599315.1. Classification (NCBI taxonomy): domain Bacteria; kingdom Pseudomonadati; phylum Pseudomonadota; class Gammaproteobacteria; order Moraxellales; family Moraxellaceae; genus Acinetobacter; species Acinetobacter sp. OYA S30. The sequence continues at coordinate 20,310 of NZ_JAWVAV010000005.1, read as the reverse complement.
AAGACGGTAAATTAAGACCCGAGCTTGCAAAAGAAGGCGTGCAATTATCTCGTATTGTTGATCCAGAAATTAGTTATATCTATTGGAATCTCAAAGATCCCGTTGTTGGAGGAATGAGTAAAGAAAAAATTGCCTTACGCCGTGCTATTGCGATGTCCCGTTCAATAGATCAAGAGATTAAATTGGTAAGGAATAGTGATGCAGAACGTCTTCATTTCCCAGTTCCACCTGGTGTAGTGGGATATGACCCACAGTATAGAAGCAGTACACCATATTCAGTAAAAGCAGCCAATCTGCTGTTGGATCGATATCACTACAAAAAAGATGCTTCTGGTTGGCGTACACAACCAAACGGCAAGCCGCTCGTGGTCGAATATAAAGCGCGCAATGACAGTATTGGCCAACAAAGTGCTGAACTTTGGAAGAAAAACTTCGATAGCCTACATATTCGCATGGTGTATAAGCCAATGCTTTTTTCAGACTTACTTCGATCACAAAAACAATGTGAGGGAATGTTTGGTTCTTCTGCATGGATCGCTGATTATCCAGATGGGGATAATTTTATGCAGAATTTTTATGGCCCAAATACTCATATGACTAACTGGTCTTGTGGTTCGATACCAGAGTTTGATGAGTTGTACCGCCAGTCTCAACAAGTGAAGCCAGGCCCAGAAAGAGATGCGTTATATCGAAAAATGACGCGTTTGTTAGAGGTTTATATGCCTGTGCAAATGTCTTATGCACGCTATCGCAATATGTTGGCCCAACCACGAATTATTGGATATAAGAAGCATCCGATTTTACATGCTGAATGGATGTACTTCGATATTGATACAAATACGAAATCTAATCATTAAATGAAAAAAATTGGAGATACGATGAAAAATAATACACTGAAAATGACTACATTATGTATGTTGACCATAGGTATAAGTCAATTTGCATCGGCTGAAGCGACGCGTGCGACATTACCATTACTCAAAGCAGAGCAACTCCCAGCATGGTGTGATTCTAATTTAAAAAAAATTCAGCAAGAGATTTCTAGTTTTGAAAAAACGCCTGTTAAAAACGATGCTGCCGCTGCTCCGATATTAGCCAAGTGGGATAAAATTTTTGCTCATCTTGAAGATTTTTCGGGGCCCATAGGTCTATATAGTAACGTCGACCCAGATGCGAAATTACGTAAGGCAGCCGAAGACTGCGAAATCAAAATTAATCAGTTTCATACTGATATCTTCCAAAATTCAAAACTATATAACGTAATTAAAAATACAAAAGCAACTGATCCAATAGATAAAAAATACCGTCAGGATATTCTCGATCAGTTTGAAGACACGGGGGTTCAATTAGAACCAGCAAAACGTGCAAGAATGAAAGCCATTCTGGATGAGTTGACTAAACTCGAACAAGAATATAACCGCAATATTCGTGATAACCCGGAAAAACTTGAATTTACTCCTGAAGAAATGAAAGGGCTGCCAGAAAGTTATATTTCAGGGTTAAAGAAAAATGCTAAAGGTAACTATCTATTAGGTTTTGAGTATCCGGAATATCGTCCATTTATGGAGCTAGCGGATAATGATGATGCCCGAAAAAGATATCAAATTGCCTTTACACGACGTGGGACTGAACAAAATTTAAAACTACTCAAACAGGCAATAGATTTACGTTATGAACTTGCACAGTTATTTGGAAAAGCGAGTTATGCAGATTGGGCTTTAAAAGACCGAATGGCAAAAACACCAGAGGCTGTAAACAAGTTCTTGGCAGAAGTACAAAAAACTGTAGCACCACTTGAACGTAAAGAAGTAGAAGAGCTTCGTGCCTTTAAAGCACAAACTTTAAAAACACCACTAGATAAAACCGAGATAACGCGTTGGAGTGAAGCTTATTGGAGTGAAAAACTTCGTAAGAGTAAATATCAAATTGATCAGGAAAAGCTTCGTGATTATTTTCCAACTTTAGCCGCACAAAAATGGTTATTTGCTATTTCATCTGATCTTTACGGTATTGATTTTAAACCCGTCAAAGTTAAAGCATGGCAGGATGAAGTTGAATATTACGATGTAGTTGATAAAAAGACAGGAAAACTCCTTGGTGGCTTATATATGGATAAATTCCCTCGTGAAGGGAAATATGGCCATGCAGCAGTTTGGGGAGTATATGGTGGAAGCACTTTAACCAATCGATTACCGATTTCAGTATTGGTGACTAACTTTAACCGTAAAGGTTTAAATAGTGATGAGCTTGAAACTTTTGTACATGAGTTCGGACATGCTTTACATGGCATCTTATCAAATACACGCTATGCCAGTCAGTCCGGAACCTCTGTAGAGCGTGATTTTGTAGAAGCACCTTCTCAAATGTATGAAGAGTGGGCACGCCGTAAAGAAACCTTATCTAAAGTGGCCGATTATTGTGATCCAGCTTGTCCACGTGTTGACGATAAATTAATTGCCCGTTTAAAAGCAGTACATAATTATGGCCGTGGCTTGCGTTATGCCCGTCAGACGCTTTATGCACAATATGACATGGCACTTCATACGGCAGATGCCTTAAAAGTAAAACCTTTAGAAACTTGGCAAAAAATGGAAGCTGATACAGCCTTAGGATATGTGCCAACAACTGAATTCCCCGGGCAATTCGGGCATTTAATGGGTGGTTATCAGGCAGGTTATTACGGTTATATGTGGTCTGAGGTTTTAGCGCTAGACATGCTTTCTGCTTATGGTGACAACCTGAACAACCCACAAGTGGGACAACGTTATCGTCAGACGATTTTATCGCAGGGTAGCCAAAAACCGGCAGCTGAATTGGTTAAAGATTTCCTTGGTCGTGATCCTGACAATAAAGCATTCTTTAACGAAATTACCGGACAACGGGTTAAATAAGGAATTATCACTATGCTGGCATATGTTATTCGGCGTTTATGGCAGATGATTCCGACCATGTTGGGAGTAGTGCTGCTTATTTTTATCTTATTTAATTGGGTCGGTGGAGATCCTGCCTATATTTTGGCAGGTAAGATGTCTAACCCTGAGCAGATTGAAAATATCCGTAAACAGTTAGGTGTTGATCAACCTTATTATGTTCAACTTTGGATTTTTATTAAGCAAATTCTTACTTTTGACTATGGCGCAAGTTGGAGCACAGGTGAATCCGTTTCACAAATTATCTTAACCCGATTAGGACCGTCGCTCACACTTTTAATTCCACTCACCATTTTACAAACAGTTATTTCAATTATTTTAGCATTGGCTGTAGCGGCGGTACGTGGCTCTCTAACTGATCGTATGGTCATGATGCTATGTACCATCGGTATGTCGATTAGTATTTTGGTTTACATTATTGTTTTTCAATATGTTCTGGCTTATCAACTGAGTTGGTTTCCAGTACAGGGATGGAGCGATAATTTTACCGACAATTTATTTAAGTTTTCTTTACTACCAATTCTAATCATGCTGGTGGTGAGTATTGCACCTACTTTACGTTTATATCGTAGCTTTGTGCTTGATGAAGTAAATCAGGATTATGTGAGAACCGCACGTGCTAAAGGTGTAGGGGAAAGCCGAATTTTAAGTGTGCATGTTCTACGGAATGCCTCAATTCCGATTATTACTGATGTGATGTCAAATTTACCGGCATTATTGATAGGTGCATTTTTAATTGAACGCTTTTTTGGTATTCCCGGTATTGGTCGTGAAGTGATTATTGCTGTAGAGCGTAGTGATTTTCCTGTCATCAAAGCCATTACTGTATATATTGCAGCTGCAACCATGATTTTTAATTTGATTGCGGACTTGGTCTACAAAGTGGTTGATCCACGTGTACAGTTGAAGTAGGTGGGTTATGCTGAGTGTTTTATCAAAAAGAAAGTTAGAAACCCAGACAGCTCCTGCTTCAGCGGGGCTATGGCGACTTGCCATGCGTCGCCTTCGGGCCGATAAAATTGCAATGGCATCGCTCATTGTTGTGTTGTTCTATTTGATCGTATTAATACTATCTCTAACGGGTGTGATTGCATCTGATTGGAATAAAGAAGTTGCTGTCAGTTATGCGCCTCCTACATTTATAGGTGCAGATAAGACAACTGAAGCTTTGAAAAGTACAGCCGCTGTAGATGAGGAATTACCGGAAAACCCAGTCGATCCTTTAAAAGATGTAATTCACCAACTCAAGGCTGAAATCAAACAAGAAAAGAGCTCTGGAAGTGCAATTGATTATTATGGTGTAGTTGATCCATTAGCTGATGATATGAAAGCAATTGATCAGCAACTCGGTGGACATTTACTTGATCAGCAAAGTGAACTAAAAAGTACCCTAATTTTTGGTGCTGACAAATGGGGACAAGATGTCCTTAAAAAAACCATTAAAGGCGCTGAAACTTCAATTATTGTAGGGCTTGTTTCTGCCTTACTAGCAGTCACATTAGGAACGCTTTTAGGGGCAATTTCAGGTTATTTTGGTGGTTGGGTCGATGATATTCTCAACTGGTTTTATAATATTTTTACTTCCATTCCATATTTATTATTAGTTCTTGCGATTGCTGCTGTACTACAACAAAAGGGCATTTTATCTATTGTTCTGATTTTAGGCTTAACGGGCTGGACAGGTGTCTATCGGTTAATTCGTGCTGAATATATGAAACATACGGCACGCGAATATGTACTTGCAGCTAAAGCCATTGGTGTCGGGCATTTTCGCCGTATGTTTATTCATATTTTTCCTAACGTCAGCCATATTGCATTGGTCCAAATATCTATTTTGGTGGTTTCTTTTATTAAATCGGAAGTGATTTTGAGTTTCTTAGGGTTCGGTGTGCCAGTAGGTGTAGTGTCTTGGGGCAGTATGTTGAATGAAGCACAAAGTGAACTTCTTTTAGGTAAGTGGTGGCAGCTTGTCGCAGCCTCTGTCGCAATGGCTGTTTTGGTTACGGCATTTTCAATGTTTACTGATGCGCTACGCGATGCATTAGACCCGAAACTAAAATAAGAGGAAATCCAAATGTCAGAACAAGAAAAAAAGACCCCATTACTTCACATTGAAAACTTACGTGTAAGCTTTAAAGGTGAAGATAAACAATATATCGAAACTGTGAAAGGAATTTCCTTTGATATTCCGACCAATACGACTGTAGCTTTGGTTGGTGAATCGGGTAGTGGTAAGTCTGTTACTTCTTTAGCAACTATGGGTTTATTACCTGTGGGCCAAAGCAAGATTGATGAGAAAAGTAAGATTATTTTTGAAGGTAAAGACTTGCTTGGCTTATCGCGTACAGAGATGCGAAAAATCTGTGGTAAAGATATTGCCATGATTTTTCAGGAACCGATGTCATCATTAAATCCGGTTTTTACGGTTGGCAATCAAATTGCAGAAGTGTTGTGTTTACATATGGGTATGAGCCGAAAACAGGCTCGGCAACGTGTTTTAGAGTTGCTTAAAGAGGTCGGTATACCTTCACCAGAAACGAAAATTGATGCTTATCCTAACCAGCTTTCGGGTGGACAGCAGCAACGTGTCATGATTGCAATGGCAATTGCTTGTGAGCCCAAACTACTGATTGCCGATGAACCGACTACGGCACTTGATGTCACCATTCAAAAGCAAATTATTGATTTACTTGAATCATTGCGACAGCGCCGTCAAATGTCGATGCTTTTTATTACTCACGATTTGGCTTTGGTTGGTGAAATTGCAGATCAAGTGATTGTGATGCGACATGGTGAAATTAGAGAGCAAGGTACCGCAGAACAAGTTTTGGAACAGCCTAAAGATGTATATACCCGAGCCTTACTTTACTGTCGTCCTCAAATGTCACAAAGACCTTATCGTTTGCCTGTAACCAGTGATTTTATGCGACAAGAAAACAATATATTGGTTGAGCAAAGCTTTGATGTTTCAGAAATTCCTGAGCGTAAACGTGGTTTAAATGGCGATGAGCAAATTATTTTAGAAGTAAAAGATCTGAAAAAAAGTTTTTATAGTCGTAAAGGATTGTTTGGCAAAGAAGAATTTCAGGCAGTAAAAGGCGTTTCTTTTAAATTGGCTAAAGGAAAAACGCTTGGTTTGGTAGGAGAGTCGGGCTCCGGTAAAACGACTGTCGGGTTATTACTCATGCGCTTACATCAAGCCTCTGGGGGGCAGGCTTTAATTGAAGGTAAAGATATTCTTTCTTTAACTGAAAAAGAGTTTGCCAAATATCAAAGGAAGATCCAAATCATCTTTCAAAATCCATATGCTTCGCTAAATCCACGCTTTACGATTGGGCAGATCTTATTGGAACCTATGCAAATTCATGGAATTGGTAAAGATGATGCGGAACGTAAGCAAATTGCGCTTGGTTTACTTGAGAGAGTGAATCTGCCTGAACAAGCTTATTATCGATATCCGCATGAGTTCTCGGGCGGTCAACGCCAACGTATTGCGATTGCGCGCTGCTTAACGCTAAAGCCTGAAATTCTAATTTGTGATGAATCTGTTTCGGCGTTAGATGTTTCAGTTCAGGCACAAGTACTTAATTTATTACAAGACTTACAAGATGAGTTTGGGCTTAGTTATATTTTTATTTCCCATGACTTGTCGGTTGTGAAATATATCTCCGATCAGGTTATGGTCATGAATCATGGTGAAGTTGTTGAAATCGCCAACTCGGATGAGCTCTATGCACATCCGCAACATGACTACACCAAACGACTATTGCAGGCTATTCCACAAGGAATTCAGCACGTTTCGTAAGCGTAAAGTTATGTCGTTAAAGGCACTTTCAAGTGCCTTTTTATTTGGTTTATAGAATAAATACTTATAAAATAAGAGATGTAAAAGTACAGTATTTTATTCCTGCTATGTGTGCCAACTTTAAGCCTTTAACTCTTGCCCAATTGCAGCAACTTCAGTTGCCTGTGGTCGGCTTTAGCTATGCCGATGAGGTTTATCCGGGTGGGACAATGCCATTATTATTCAAATCACCGCAAGGTTTTGAGTGGCGTGAAGTCATGTTCGGTTTGGTTCCTAAATGGGCAGAAGATACGAACATAGCAAAACATACTTATAACGCCCGTCATGAAACGATTTTCCAAAAACCGAGTTTTCAAGAAGCTGCTCTTAAATGTAAGTTCGGTGTAATACCCGTCACGGAGTTTTATGAGAGTAAATATATAAATGATAAACCTGAGCGGTGGGGCGTACGCCGTAAAGATGGGCAGGCTTTTTTTATCGCAGCAATCTATGAAATTTGCAAAATGAATGAAACGATTGTCCGTTCTGCGAGTATGTTAACTATGGATGCGATTGATCATCCCATGATGAAAGACTTCCATGAACCGGGTGATGTTAAAAGATCAGTCATTGTGATTCCACATGACCGCTTAGATGAATGGTTAAGTTTAGAAACACCAGATATTTCAAGCTTTATTGAAGGTTTTCCTGTTGAGGAATTTGAATGTTTACATGTTCCTAAAGAGAAGATTATAAAACCTACACCTCAATTAAGTATGTTTGAATAACTGCATTGGAGTTAGGTTATTGGCTTAATTTTTAAGTCAATAACCTTTGATATTTAATCAATATTCTTACTTAAAGTTTGTACCTGTTCATCTTGCGCCAGATAAGCCAATTCAATCGGTGAGATTACAAAAGTTGAGTTATCTGAGGTTTGTTTAAAAACAAATCCATATTCAAAAGATTGCGTATTTTTACTTGGTAACCAAAATAAATAAGGACAGCCTGTATAACTGCCATCCCAACCCATTTCTTTAGCTAAGGCCAAAGCTGTATCGGATTTAGCAATAATTTCTTTAAGTGATTCTTTATCTCTTTGGGAGACATCACCATCATCATCTGCAAATGTTTGTAAAAACTCATTTAATGGAGTTAAGTCTTCCCAGTTATTTTCAATTGTTGAGAAGTGATATCCATATAGCATCATATTTAGTCTTCCATTTTGTTATTGTGCTATTGAACATAGCAAGAAATGCGTGAAAAAGAAATGGTTGAATTTACTTTAAGTTGTTTATTTTTCATAAGTTATAGCATATTTTCTATACAAAAATTAACTGAGCTTTCTCTTGAGTAATAAGCGTCTAATCAAGTTAAAATATAAAGATTCAGCTGTTGAAGGAATAATAGTGTTCTTAATAAAAAGTTAAGTCTTTTTGTAAGGATACTAGACTGTTGGTGAATATTGAATTTGTCATAATTCACTTATAATGAAAAGGAAAGTAAATAGAGCTTATTTATGTTTATAACAACAACTCGCCCCAATGATGCTTTAATTGAACAGTTACTACCAATCTTGGAAGAAGCTAGCCAAATCTTATTACAAGAATATCAAAATTATTCGGCTGGATATGAATTTACGATTCAAGAAAAACATGATGATTCACCTGTAACGCAAGCAGATTTAAAGGTAAATCGTTTTTTATTAAAGCATCTTGCAGAAATTACACCTGAGTTACCAGTTTTATCGGAAGAAAGTGACTATAGCGCTCGCCATGCTTGGTCTTCTTGCTGGATGCTAGATCCACTTGATGGTACGAAAGAGTTTATACATGAGCGAGATGAGTTCACGATAAACTTGAGTTTGATTGAAGGGCGTGAAACGATTTTTTCGGTGATTGTTGTGCCATGTGAGCAAGTTGTTTATTTAGGTTATTTAAAAGATTTACCTTTTAAATATAGCTTTAGCCAACAACAATGGTATCAATATCAAAAAATACCTTATTCAACACAAGCACCTGTACAAATCGGTTTAAGTCATAGTAGTAAAAATCCAAAATATCAGAAATTCATTGAACCTATTGAAAAGATTCGTACCGTAATTCGACGTGAAGCAGGTAGCGCTTATAAGTTTTGTATGATGTTAGAAGGAGAGATCGATATTTATCCTAGATTTCATCCGACATCAGAATGGGATACCAGCTCAGGTCAAGGATTATTAGAAAGTATAGGTGGAGGTTTACTCACTCTAACAGGTAAGCCCTTTGAATATAACCAGCGTGATACCGTATTAAATGGGGGCTTTATCGCATTTCGTGATCAGGAAAGCAAAAAAATAGCATTTGAAGCTTTAGCTCAATCAGGTGTTTTGGATTGAGAGTTATTGTAGACATGCTATAGTGGCAAAATATTGAGAAAAGATGACAAGATAAAAATGGCACTCGATTTATTGCCTAAAAGCATGTTTGAAGCAATTGATTTATTGCCTGATGCTTCGACCCCTGTAACCCTTTTTACACGTCACTCCTTAAGAGAGCTGGTAGATGGGCAAGGCTTGGCAGGATACGACCTCCAGCTTACACCGCAAGGACGTGAGCTTGCTCAGGAATGGGGTAGCTATTTAATTAAAAACACGGATCGTGTAATTCAACATTGCATTTCTAGCCCAATTCAACGTTGTGTAGACACTGCTGCACTTATGATTGAAGGAGCAGATGGGGTGAGTCCTGAGCCGAATACACATACAATTGAAATAGTTGAACAAGGTTTGTTGGTTGAACCTGGTAGCTTTGTACTGGATATTCAGCAGGCGGCGCCTTATTTCCGTAAACAAGGGGCACTTGGTTTTATTAATAGCTTTGTGAACAATGCCTTACCGGGTATGAAACATCCAATTACTGGCGTATTAGATGTATTAGAGCTGATCTATCAAACTCATCCTAAAACAAAAAGTGGTCTAAGTTTAGCTGTAAGTCACGACACAATTATTGCAGCGATTGTTGCGGTAATTTCAGGCAATAACCAAATACAAAAAGCAGATTGGCCTGCCATGATGGAAGGGCTGTTTGTATGGTTTGAAGGTGATGAATTTCCAAATTGTAAATTAAAGTGGATTTGGAGAGGCAAAACTTACGAGTTAGATGTTTCTGAGTTCCATAAAGTACAGTAAACACAAAAACATAGACAATAAAAAAAGCCCTGTTGGGCTTTTTTTACATGCTTCAATTAGTTAGCTAAAGCTTTAACTTGAGCATTTAAACGGCTCTTATGACGAGCAGCTTTATTTTTGTGGATGATGCCTTTATCAGCCATGCGGTCGATTACAGGAACAGCTTTTTTGTAAGCTTCTGTAGCAACAGCATAATCACCACCAGCGATTGCACTTAAAGTACGTTTGATGTAAGTACGAACCATAGAACGCAAGCTTGCGTTGTGTTTACGCGCTTTAACGTTTTGGCGCGCACGTTTTTTAGCTTGAGCAGAGTTTGCCACTCTTGCACTCCTTGAAAATAAGTTGGTCTGGGCGGGCTGTGGTTAATCCAGTAAACCGGTGTAACCATCACCAGCCCGTAAACAAGTGCCATATTGTGATGAATCAATACCGTGAAGTCAAGCCTTGAGAGCATTTTAAGCGGTTTTAGGGGCTGCTAAAACCGTAAGAAAAGGTTAAATTTGATACAAACTTAAAGAGGGTTGGATAAAAAATGACTATAAGTACGAAAAAAGCAATTGTAGTAGGTGCTACAGGACTCGTTGGTTTAGCGCTTGTTGAACAACTTGAGCAAACACCAGAATTTGAGGCCATTACCGTTGTAGTAAGAAAAGAATCACAACTACTTAATACATATAAGAAAGTTACTCAGCTCGTTATAGACGATTTTTTATTGCTCAATGATGAAGATGTGAATGGTCATACTCATGCATTTAGTTGCTTAGGTACAACTTTAAAAATAGCGGGCTCAAAACAAGGCTTTTATGCAGTTGATTATGAGATAAATGCTCACTTTGCAGACTTAATCCAAGATAAACATATTCATTTTTTAATTGTTAGTGCACTTGGGGCAAATGCTAATTCACCAATTTTCTACAATAAAGTAAAAGGCGAATTAGAAAATTATATTCAAAGTTTAGGAATCGAAAAATTGTCTATTTTTAGACCTTCTCTATTGATTGGTAAGCGTAGCGATGTGCGTTTTATTGAAGATTTAGGACAAAGTCTATTTAAACTTATTGAAAATAAATGGACTAGGCCTTTCAAATATAAACCAGTTACAGCAGAGCAATTGGCTCATACCATGGTCGTAGCGGCACTAACGCAAATTGAAGCTTTTAAACGATATGATAATCTCAGCATACAACAAACTCGATAAGGGAGAATAAAAGTGTCGACAGTACCATTTGTGACATGTGATTTATTAGATGACAATCCGGAAAAAGATTTGCAAGTAGTCACGCCATCAATGGACGGTAAGTTCTTTAAAAGCTATGGTGCACGTCAAACTTTTGGCGGACAAGTTGTGACTGTAAAGTGTTTTGAAGATAACTCGCGTGTAAAAGAGTTATTGGCTACAGATGGTACAGGGAAGGTATTGGTTGTGGATGGTGGTGCTTCAATGCGCTGTGCACTTATGGGAGATATGATTGCTGAATCGGCAGTTAAAAATAACTGGAATGGTGTGGTTATTTATGGCTGTGTACGTGATGTTGATGCACTTGCAACCTTAGATTTAGGTGTACATGCATTGGCTGCAATTCCGCAAAAAAGTAACCGTAAGGGCATTGGTGAAGTAGATATTCCTTTGTATTTTGGTGGAGTCACAATTCAATCTGGTGATTTTATCTATGCAGATAATAATGGAATTGTGATTGCTAAAGAAAAACTAGTCTAGCTCCACAATTAAATAAAGGAATGCATAATGGTGAATCATCAAATTAAAGTACTGCAAGCATTAGTGTCTGCAATTGCCGAAGGTGGTAGAGGTGTTACAGGTACAGCATTTCCTAAACAGCCTGTTAGAGCTCTTAAACTTTATGAATTTGAGGGTTCACCATTTTGTCGCCGCGTTCGTGAAGTGATTACACTTTTAAATTTGGATGTCGAAATTTATCCATGCCCGAAAGGTGGATTAAAATATCGCTCCATAGTTAAAGAAATTGGCGGTAAATTACAGTTTCCTTTTTTTATTGATGAAAATACAGGTGACAAATTATACGAATCACAAGATATTATTCATCATTTATTTAAATACTATGGTAAGACAGGCCAAACTCCTGATAAGTTTTCAAATTATCCAAAAATGCCATATCTGGCGTTTGCCGGAACATTATTAAATGGTGCTCGTGGGGTCTGGATTAATAAAAAAATAGTAAATAGAGCTGCGCCTGAGCATAAACTTGAACTATGGAGCTTTGAAGCAAGTCCGTATTCAAGAGTAGTAAGAAGTGTATTAAGTGAGCTTGAGCTACCTTACATTTTACATAGTGTTGCCAAAGAAAGATGGCAAGATATGGGGCCTGCGATTCTTCGGTTAAAACCGGGCAAATATGAACCTTTAAAAGAGGGAAAGCGAGAAAAATTGTTGCCGGTCATGCAAGGTAAAATGCAAGTGCCTTATTTAGTGGACCCAAATACAGGCGTTAAAATGTTTGAATCTGCGGAAATTGTAAAGTACCTAAAAAAACAATATGGCAGTTAAAATATAAATGAGAAAAACACGCTAGAGCGCTAGAGCGCTAGAGATTGAGATAACTCAGTCTCTTTTAAGAAGCGACAACAATAAGAAATCATACGATAAAAACATGAATATGCTAAATTACTACCTTAAATTACCAAAATAAGGCCTGTTTTATGGAATGTATGAGAATTCAGCCTGTAACGAGTCATCCTGGAGAAAATGCTTTATTTATTGTATTAGGATTAGCTCAAGGTGATTCTGTTGTAGAAAAAGTAAAAGATTTTGCTGGTAAATTCTCTGCGTTAACCAGAAGTTTGTCTAACCGTTATCCTGAAACTAAATTTAATGCCATATTAGGTTTTAGTTCAAACGCGTGGGATATTTTATTTCCACAGCAAGCAAAGCCTCAAGAATTAGAAACATTTCAAGAAATCAAAGGCCCAAAATACACAGCCGTTTCAACACCCGGGGATTTATTCTTTCATATTCGTGCTGATCGACAAGCTTTATGTTATGAGTTAGGAAGTATCATCAATGAACAGTTAGGTAAAGTAACTTACCCAATTGATGAAGTGCATGGTTTTCGTTATTTCGATGGGCGTGCGATTATTGGCTTTGTAGATGGAACAGAAAATCCTGAACCTGTAATTGCTGCACAATGGGCATTAGTGGGTAACGAAGATCCTGACTTTACTGGGGGAAGTTATGCATTTATCCAAAAATATACCCATGATATGGAAAAATGGCGTGCATTAAGCGATGAGGAACAAGAAAAAGTTATCGGGCGTAAAAAGTTCAACGATATTGAGCTTGATGATGACGAGAAGCCTTTAACAGCACATAATGTAGTAAGTAAAGCGCATGATGCAGAAGGCAATGAACTAAAAATTATGCGTGCAAATATGCCTTTTTCGAATCCATCCAAAAATGAATATGGTACTTTTTTTATTGGTTACTCACGTAAATTTAGTACGACACGTCAAATGCTTGAAAATATGTTCTTAGGAAATGAGCAAGGTAATCTTGACCGATTACTTGACTTTAGTACTGCCCAAACAGGAACTCTATTTTTCGTACCGACAGTAGATTTTCTAGATGGCTTGGGTGACGAGTAGGCATTAAAAATAAACTTAGATGGTAGAGGTGAGTAGATTACCTCTACTATATAAATTGAAATTAATATGATGTGATGAGATGTTTAAAAAATTAACCCAACTTTTTCAAGGTTCGAAAGAGACACCAGAACAAATTTATTTACAAGAGAATCAGCTCAGTTTTGATTCAGAGCGTGGTCCAGTTATTAAAGATGTCGTGATTAATGAAAAGTGGTCAGAGCACCTTGAGTATTTTTCAAATCGTAAATTACAGAATTTTGATAACTTACCTAAGCTATTTCAAATTACACCACAAATTAATGAAAAGATTGATTTAGAGATTACAACACAACGATATGGGGAAAGGTTAGGTAATACACAAGAAAAGTTACTTGAGCTTAAAGCAATCATACAGATATTAAACCAATATTATGTGATGTTTTTACGAGACAAATAACTTCAAATGATTGTTTAAGAACTATAAAAAAGTATCATAAAGTAGTAGCTTGATTGCAGAAAAATAACTCAATTCACTAAAAACATCATGCTACTATTAACCTCATATCTTTTTAGCTCATAAAAGCCATATACATGTTTCAACAAGAAATCTCTCAATTGAATTTGCAACAGCTCAAGGCCGGTGAAAAGCGTTGGGTGGGGTCATTATTAGGTTCATCAGCAGCTTTATTGCTTAAAGAAATTGCCACTCAGCATTCTTCTTTATTGGTATTAGTCGCTCGAAACAACCAACATGTTGCTCAATTAGAAAGTGAACTTGAGTTTTATGGAGTTAAGCCGACAATTTTTCCGGATTGGGAAATTTTGCCTTATGACCGTTTATCTCCCCATCAAGATATTGTGTCAGAACGTCTTGCTATTTTATCTAATATGCCCCAGCAAGGCGTATTACTGATTTCAGCAAGTACCTTGGCTCAACGGGTTGCGCCTTACTCATGGGTATTGGGAGAACACTTTGATATAAAAGTGGGTCAAAAATTTGATTTAGAACAACAAAAATTAAGGTTAGTTCAGGCGGGCTACCACTTAGTAGATACAGTTTATGACCATGGTGAGTTTGCTGTACGCGGCAGTATTATGGATATTTTTGCATCTGGGCAAGAATCTCCAATCCGCATAGATTTATTTGACGATGAAATTGATTCTTTAAAATTCTTTGACCCAGAAACTCAAAGAACAACAACCACGCTAAAAAGTTTTACGGTTTTACCCGCGAAAGAATTCCCTTTAAAAGAAGGACGTTCAGTTTTTAGAGACCGTTATTCTGAGTTTTTTCCTACTGCCAATCCTAAGAAAAATCCAATTTATCAGGACGTTTTAGATGGTATAGCATCGCCTGGTATTGAATTTTATTTACCGCTATTTTTTGATAAAGAACAAATGCAGACACAAAGTATGTTTACAACATACTTACCAAAGAATTGCATTGTAATTACAACTAACGATATTGACACTGATTTAACAAACTTCTGGAAAGAAGTTATGCGTCGTTATGAAGACCGACGCCATAATATGGATCAACCTATTCTTGCTCCAGAAGAGCTATTTATTTCTCCAAATCATTTGTTAAGTGCTTTAAACCAGTTTCCACGAATGCTTGTAAGCGCAGAAACTATTGAAGAAAAAGCTGGTGCACTTAATCTTAAAACTGAACAACCACCCAAGTTGCCAGTCGATCCGAAAAAAGAAAAACCATTTAGTGCCGTAAAAAAATATATTGATGAAGCAAATCATCCCGTTCTATTGGTTGCGGAAAGTGCAGGACGCCGTGAAAGCTTAAAAGATGCGTTGCGTTCAAGTTTAGGTGAGATTCCGAATGTAGAGAATTTTGAGCAATTCCAAATTAGTCAGTTCGCAATTGCTATTACTAATGCGCCTCTAGATCGTGGCTTACTTTTAACTGATCAATTAACGGTTATTTCAGAAAATCAGCTTTACGAGCACCGAGTTGTACAGCGTCGTCGCAAGCGTCAACAGGAAGTTTCAGAAGAGTTTCTGATCCGAAGCTTAACTGAGCTAAGCATTGGTGCTCCTGTTGTACATATCGATCATGGTGTGGGGCGTTATGCTGGTTTAATTACACTCGCGATTGAAGGACAAGACTATGAGTTCTTACAACTAGATTATGCCGAAGATGCAAAAGTCTATGTTCCAGTAACGAACTTGCATCTAATTAGTCGTTATAGTGGTGGCGACCCGGATTTAGCACCGTTACATAAAATCGGAACTGATGCTTGGAGTAAAGCTAAGCGTAAAGCATTAGAACAAATTCATGACGTTGCAGCCGAACTTTTACATATTCAGGCACGTCGTCAGTCAAAACCTGGCTTTGCTTTTGAACTGGATCAGTCGCTCTATATGCAATTTGCAAGCGGTTTTGCGTATGAAGAAACCCTTGATCAGGCTAATGCAATTGAAGCCACGCTCTATGATATGCAGCAAGCAAAACCAATGGATAGGTTGGTGTGTGGTGATGTGGGTTTTGGGAAAACCGAGGTGGCCATGCGTGCAGCATTTGTCGCAGTACAAAATGGCAAACAGGTTGCTGTTTTAGTTCCTACGACTTTACTAGCTCAACAACATTATGAGTCTTTTAAAGACCGTTTTGCTGATTGGCCAGTACGTATTGAAGTGCTCTCACGTTTTGGTTCAAACAAAACACATTTGAAAAATATTGAAGACTTGGCAAATGGTAAAGTCGATATTGTGGTAGGTACACATAAGCTTCTACAAGAGAATGTTCAGTTTAAAGATTTAGGCTTAATGGTTGTAGACGAGGAGCATCGCTTTGGTGTGCGTGATAAGGAGCGTATCAAAGCTTTACGTGCCGATGTTGATATGTTGACACTTACAGCAACGCCAATTCCTCGTACGCTTAATATGGCTTTCTCGGGTATGCGTGATTTGTCGATTATTGCGACTCCGCCAGCCCGTCGATTAGCAGTAAAAACTTTTGTGCAAGAGCATACAGATGCTTCAATCAAAGAAGCGATTTTGCGTGAGTTACTCCGTGGTGGACAAGTTTATTTCTTACATAATGAAGTAGAGACCATTGAGCGAGCTGCCGAAAATATTCGTGTGCTTGTACCCGAAGCACGCGTAGCGGTAGCACATGGACAAATGCGTGAACGCGAACTTGAGCAAGTTATGCAGCAGTTCTATCACAAAGAATATAATGTGCTGGTGTGCTCAACCATTATTGAGACAGGTATCGATGTTCCAAATGCCAATACAATTTTAATTGAACGTGCGGATAAACTTGGTTTAGCGCAATTACACCAGTTACGTGGCCGTGTAGGTCGTTCGCATCACCAAGCATATGCGTATTTATTAGTACCTTCGATTAAACACTTAAAAGGTGATGCCGAAAAACGCCTTGATGCGATTCAACGTGCTTCGACATTAGGTGCAGGCTTTATGCTCGCTACGGAAGATTTGGAAATTCGTGGGGCAGGCGAATTGTTAGGCGAGCAACAAAGTGGCTCAATGCAGGCGATAGGATATAGCTTGTATATGGAAATGCTTGAGAAAGCGACTAAAGCAATTCAACAAGGTAAAACCCCGAATTTTGATGCTCCATTGTCGTTAACTGCCGAAATTAACTTACATATTCCTGCACTTATTCCAGATGATTACCTAGGTGATGTTCATCAGCGTCTATTATTCTATAAACGTATTAGTAATACCGATACACAGGAAAAACTAGATAACATCCGTATGGAGCTTATTGACCGTTTCGGTATTCCACCGCAGTCGGTTAAGCACTTATTTAGCGTGCATCAAATCCGTTTGAAAGCAGAACATTTAGGTATTACGAAAATTGATATTAATACTCAAGGTGGAAATATTGAGTTTTCACCAGATACGCCAGTTCAGGCCATTAGTATTATTCAGTTAATGCAAAAAAATCCGACCTATTACCGTATGGAAGGCGGACAACGTTTGAAGGTGATGGTGCAGCTTGAAGAGTATGAAAAACGAATTCAATTTATCAATGATTTATTGCAAAAATTGATGAGTGAACTACATGCCTGAGACCTGTTTTTCTAACCAGCGCTAGCTAATTAGGACATTTGTTTTGTTGTAATCGGATTTTATGCACTATTTATACCTTGAGATATGAATAAGTGCATAAAATCATTGTTATTTGTAAGCAAACGGGCTACTAATAATATTCACATCAAAACTGATGTGATAGTATTAGCCATTATTGTTTATTGTCATTTATAAAAGATATGTTTAGTTTGCATCCACAACTTGCTCAAGATACTTTTTTTGTAGGCGATTTCCCGCTTTCAACATGTCGTTTAATGAATGATATGCAATTTCCTTGGTTGATTTTAGTACCACGCGTACCAGGAATCACGGAACTATACGAATTGAGTCAAGCTGACCAAGAACAGTTTCTACGTGAATCAAGCTGGTTATCTAGCCAGTTATCTCGCGTTTTCCGTGCTGATAAAATGAATGTAGCAGCTTTAGGTAATATGGTGCCTCAATTGCATTTTCATCATGTTGTCCGCTATCAAAATGATGTAGCTTGGCCGAAACCTGTATGGGGTACACCAGCGGTGCCATATACAAGTGATGTTTTAGCTCATATGCGTCAGACTCTTATGCTTGCTCTACGTGGCCAAGGTGATATGCCTTTTGATTGGCGCATGGATTAAATCAATGTAATGCCACATATCAATGTGGCAACATTGAAATGTGGAGGATAGGGTGCAATTAGAGAGGTTTATAGATCGGGAACCTAAGCAGTTTGCATATTTTCATCGTTTGATGGGATATTCAATTCTGTCATTAATTTTAGTGATCTATGCCTTTACCTCACCGAATACTAATTATCAAATCTATATTCCTCCTTTTTTTCTTTTTTTACTTTTTGTCAGTTCTAAACTAGAACACTGGTTGCAGTACCAGTTTGATAAGAAAACTCAAAAAAGTGTTTTTTTCGCAATAGATGCGATTGTAGTGGCTGTTACTCTGGCAGGAGTGCACCTTAATCTCGTTCCAACATTTATTGCACTTTTTGCATTGTTTTACTCAGCAATTAATAGTCGTATTTCCTTTGCAGTTATTTGTTTAATGAGTCTGCTTGGGGCGATTATTTTTTATTTAAGTACATTTTTCCTATTTGGTTTTCATCCATATTTCGAAGCCACAAGCCAAGAATTAACAGTAATTACCTTACTTGGTTTGGTAATGTTTATCACTATCGGAAATTATTACCAACACCGCTGGGTTAAAAAAATTAGTCAGCAACGTCAGCATTATTATGACCAGATGACACGTTATATTGCTTTTGCTAATCAGTTAAGTCGCTATGCTCCATTACAATTATGGCAGTCGATTATGCGAGGGGAAGCCGAAGCAAAAATCGAATATAAACGTAAAAAAATGACCGTATTCTTTTCTGATATTCAGGGATTTACTGAACTATCAGAAACTTTAATTCCTGATGACTTAGCTTTCTTGCTGAACGATTATTTAAGTCATATGACTGAAATTGCAAAGCAATATGAAGCGACGGTCGATAAATTTATGGGAGATGCGATTCTCATATTTTTTGGAGATCCGAATTCACAAGGGGTTGAGCAAGATGCCAAATCCTGTGTAGAAATGGCAATTGCTATGCGTCAGCAAATGAAGTTGTTGCGCGAACGATGGAAGAAAATGGGATATTCAGCCTTACATATCCGTATGGGTATTAGTACAGGTTATTGCCACGTAGGGAATTATGGTGCAACCCATCGTATGGCTTATACGATTGTGGGTCGTGATGTAAATTTAGCGGCTCGTCTGCAATATGCTGCTGAAATAGATGAAATCTTAATTTCAGACGATACTTATCAATTAATTAAAAGTGATTTCCTGTGCGCTCCAAAAACACCGATTTATCTAAAAGGTATTCAAGGTGCGGTAAAGACATGGCAAGTGATGGAGAAATATACAGGGAATAAGTCAGATCATCAGCAATGGTTTGATTACGAGTATAAAGGCTTTCACTTGGTGCTTAACTTAGAAGAAGTACAAAACTATGAATATCCTGAATTGGTAGAAGTGCTTGAAAAAATGATTCAACGAATTAAAGTTCAACAAACTTTAGTGAATACTCAAGGTATAGCGCAGTTAAGACTTGAAGATGAAGTTAAGCCTTTAGAAATAGACCAATAAGATCAAGTTTAGAGTCTATAAAATATAAAAAAAGCTGCTTTTAAAGCAGCTTTTTTTATTAACACGATTAATGATTTTCTGAAGCGTGGTTGATTGTATATTTAGGGATCTCAATTTCTAAATCTTCATCAACAATTTTTACTTGGCATGAGAGGCGAGAATCCGGTTCAAGACCCCAAGCGCGATCTAAAAGATCTGCTTCAACATCATCCATTTCTTCTAAGCTATCAAAACCTTTACGAACTACTACGTGACATGTTGTACAAGCGCATGACATGTCACATGCATGTTCGATTTTAATTCCTCGATCAAGCAAACTTTGGCAAAGATTTGCATTCTGTTCAACTTCAAATTCTGCACCTTCAGGACAAAATTGAGCGTGAGGAAGTACTTTAATGCGGGGCATATTGATCACCTATACCTTTAGTTTGAATTTGACCAATCTTCAAGTTTTGTACCTTTTAAGGCGTGGTCAATATGTCGATTCATACGTAGTGCAGCAAAAGCATCACTATGTACTTTAAGTTGTTCTACAGATTTTTCAATCGCTTGAGTATCATTGCCATCAAGTTGTACTTTAAGCATATTTTCAGCGGTTTTAAGTGCTTCGAGCTGCTCAGCATTGAGTAAAT